>JALOSO010000028.1 GCA_025458385.1 Paracoccaceae bacterium
GTTCTGGCCACGCAAACGCTGATCCAGCGCAAGGCCAAGAACATGAAGGTTGAAATCACCGGCAGCTTGCGCCCCGGTGTCACGGCCAAGGACATCACCCTGTCCGTCATCGGTGCCACCGGCACGGCAGGCGGCACGGGCTATGTCATCGAATACTGCGGGCAGGCCATTCGCGAGCTTTCCATGGAAGGCCGCATGACCGTGTGCAACATGGCCATCGAAGGCGGCGCACGCGCGGGCCTGATTGCCCCGGATGAGAAAACCTTTGCCTATTGCATGGGCCGCCCGCATGCGCCGAAAGGTGCCGCGTGGGAGGCCGCCGTGGCCTATTGGAAAACCCTTTACACCGACGAAGGCGCCCATTGGGACAAGGTCGTGACGCTGAAGGGCGAGGATATCGCGCCCGTCGTCACATGGGGCACGTCGCCCGAAGACGTGCTGCCCATCACCGGCGTTGTGCCCAGCCCATCCTTGATTACATGGGCCTGACGCCGGGCCAGAAGCTGAGTGAGATTGCCATCGACACGGTCTTTATCGGCTCTTGCACCAATGGCCGCATCGAAGACCTTCGGGCAGCCGCCGCCATCCTGAAAGGTCAGAAGATCGCCGTGAAACGCGCGATGGTGGTGCCGGGATCGGGCCTTGTGCGCGCGCAAGCCGAAGAGGAAGGTCTGGCGCAGATCTTCATCGACGCAGCTGTGCGGCGACAAGCAACCGCAACTTCGAGGGGCGTCAGGGGCGTGGCGGCCGCACGCACCTGTTGTCACCAGCGATGGCGGCGGCGGCTGCGATTACCGGGCGGCTGACGGATGTAAGGGAAATGATGGGAGAGATGGTCTGATGCAAAAGTTTACCACCCTCACGGGCATCGCCGCGCCCATGCCGCTTGTCAATATCGACACCGACATGATCATTCCCAAGCAGTTCCTGAAGACCATTCAGCGTTCTGGCCTTGGCAAGAACCTGTTTGACGAAATGCGCTTGACCCAAGACGGCGCCGAGATCCCTGATTTCGTTCTGAACCAGCCCGCATACCGCAGCGCCGAGATCCTCGTGGCTGGCGACAACTTCGGTTGCGGGTCCAGCCGTGAGCATGCACCCTGGGCGCTTTTGGATTTCGGTATCCGCTGTGTCATCTCCACCAGCTTTGCCGATATCTTCTACAACAACTGCTTCAAGAACGGCATCCTGCCCATCGTCATGCCGCAGGACGTGGTCGATACCCTGATGGCCGATGCCCGCAAAGGCGCGAACGCGCGGATGACCGTCGATCTGACCAACCAGACCGTCACAACTTCGGACGGACAAAGCTTTGGTTTCGACATAGACCCGTTCCGCAAGCACTGCCTGATCAACGGTCTTGATGATATCGGCCTGACTATGGAGAAAGCCGCATCAATCGATGCCTTTGAAAAACACGCGGCCGCCTTGCGTCCTTGGGCCTGAAAACCTTGCATCTACAACATCTTGTGCCGCCCACCCGGGCGGCCTTTTTCTTGCCACGGCTTTGATGCATTTGGGCGACACATCTTCCCTTATGCTGCCCAATTCCCACGGTCTAACTGACTGCAAGTTGAACTGCGGATCGAAAGAAGGCAGAAATTGGGCAAGATTATGGCACCCCGCCACAATGGGCGGGACAGGCTGAATAAACGGGCCCGGCAAAGTATCGGTCCTGATGAGGAAAAGGGCAGACCAGACGTGTTGTCGCAGTTGACCGGCGCAATCGTGCGCGCGTTTCTTGTGGCGTTTATGATCGCGGCACCCTCGGTGCTGCTGCCCGCTGTTGGCCCCGAAGGCAAGCAGATGGTGGCGCTTGTTGCCCTGTTTGCAGGCCTGCTGACCTTCATCGAATACAACGCGACCTATCCGGGCCTGGTCGAATTCCGCAATGCGCCGCCCTTCAACCGCATCCGCTTTGGCATGCTGTTCTGCACCGTGCTGTTCCTGTCGCTGCTTGAGCGTGGCACCGTCCACCCGTCGACCTTGACCGAACTTGTCTCGGCCATTGGCAACCTGATCGGCATGTCGATGGACTTTCCCTACAGCCCTGTGCGGCTGGTCATGCTGACAATGTCCGAAGGTGCGACACCTGATCAGGCCACGCTGATCCGCTCGGCCGCCGGGCTTGCCTATCTGATTTCGCTGCTCTCGCTGGCTATCTTCATGATCGCCATGCGCCTTGGCAACTGGCCGGGGCGCGGCACGGCCTTCAACGTCTGGATCAACCTGCCCACTTTTGACCCGACCGGTGGCGGCGATGTGGTTGACCGCCTCAATCGTGATGCGCGCATTAACATTGCGTTAGGGTTTTTGCTGCCATTCGTTATTCCGGCGGTCGTGACACTGGGATTCGAGACAATGGCACAACTGCCGTCGTCTTCGCCGCAAACCTTGGTCTGGACGGTGACGGCATGGGCATTCCTTCCCGCTTCGCTTTTCATGCGCGGCATCGCGATGGGCCGCATCGCCGAAATGATCCGCGAACGCCGCCGCCAGAACGACCCGAGCGGCGCCTCGCTGCCTGCCACCGCCTGATCGCCACCCTTGCATTGCTGGTGTTGCCGATGGTGGCCCTGGGCCAGCCGGCAGAACTGCGGGTCGCGACCTGGCAGGTGGAACTGTCGCGCGACGGCCCCGGTCTTTTGCTGCGTGACCTGCAACAAGACCAGGACCCGCAGATCGAAGCGGTGATTGCAGGGCTGCTGTCGCTTGACGCCGATGTGATCGTGCTGACGGACATCGACTTTGACATGGGCAACCACGCGCTGAACGCCTTGGCTGATCAGTTGGCACAGGCAGGGCTGGTTTACCCCACGCGCTTTGCCTTGCCGCCCAACAGCGGCCTGCCCACCGGATTTGACCTTGATGGCAATGGCCGCCTGTCCGAGGCGCGTGATGCCATGGGCTATGGCCGTTTCGCTGGTGACGGCGGCATGGCCATCCTTTCGCGCTATCCCTTGGCCGATGGCCTGCAGGATATGACTGGCCTTTTATGGCGTGATCTGCCGGGCGCGCTGTTGCCGCCTGACATGACGCCAGAGGTGGCGGCACAGCAACGCCTGTCGACAACGGCGCATTGGGCCGTGCCGCTGCAGGTGCAGGACCGGCGGCTGACGCTGCTTGCCTATCACGCAAGCCCGCCGGTGTTTGATGGGCCGGAAGACCGCAATGGCCGCCGCAACCATGATGAGACGGCCTTCTGGCTGCACTATCTGGCCGGGCAAACCGCATTTGAACCGCCCCTCACGGCTTTTGTCATTGCCGGCGACGCCAATCTGGACCCGGTTGATGGTGAAGGCAGGCCTGCAGCACTCCGGGCGCTGCTGGCACATCCCGCAGTGCAAGACCCGGCCCCGCGTGGCAGCCACGGACGCCGTGAGGCGGGCCAGTCCGGGGACCCGGCACTTGACACAGCGCTGTTCGATGCGCCCTTGGGCGGGCTGCGGCTGGATTACCTGCTGCCATCCGCTGATCTGCAGGTCACGGCAGCCGGGGTCTTGTGGCCACCGGCCGATGACCCGCTTGCCGCAACCCTGGCCACGGCTTCGCGCCATCGGCCCGTCTGGGTAGATCTGACCTTGCCCTGATGGCTTGACCCTTGCCACGCCAGCCGGTAACCCCCGCGCAACCCTTTTTGCCGGAGCCAGCGCCATGCCGAACCCTTCTCTTCTCATCCTCGCCGGTGATGGTATCGGCCCCGAAGTGATGGCCGAGGTCAAGCGTATCATCGCCTGGTTCGGCACAAAACGCGGCGTGCATTTTGATGTGACCGAAGACCTTGTCGGCGGCTGCGCCTATGACAAGCACGGTGTGCCCCTGCATGATGACACGATGGCCAAGGCACAAGCCGTGGATGCCGTGCTGCTTGGTGCCGTCGGCGGGCCGCAGTATGACAACCTTGATTTCAGCGTAAAGCCCGAACGCGGCCTGCTGCGCCTGCGCAAGGAGATGGACCTTTATTCCAACCTGCGCCCGGCCCAGTGCTTTGATGCGCTGGCCGATTTTTCATCGCTGAAAAAGGATATCGTCGCAGGCCTGGATATCGTCATCGTGCGCGAACTGACCTCTGGCGTCTATTTCGGCGAACCGCGCGGCATCTTCACCGAAGGCAACGAACGCGTCGGCATCAACACGCAGCGCTATACGGAATCCGAGATTGCCCGCGTGGCGCGTTCAGCCTTTGAACTCGCACGCAAGCGGGCGAACAAGGTCTGTTCGATGGAAAAGGCCAATGTGATGGAATCCGGCATCCTGTGGCGGCAGGTGGTGCAGGAAATCCATGACAAGGAATATCCCGATGTCGCGCTGTCGCACATGTATGCGGATAACGGCGCGATGCAACTGGTGCGCTGGCCCAAGCAGTTTGATGTGATCGTGACGGATAACCTGTTCGGTGACGTGCTGTCGGATTGCGCGGCCATGCTGACCGGATCGCTGGGCATGCTGCCATCGGCCAGCCTTGGGTCACCCATGGCGAACGGGCGGCCAAAGGCGCTGTATGAACCCGTGCATGGGTCTGCGCCCGATATTGCGGGCACGGGCAAGGCCAACCCGATTGCCTGTATCCTGAGCTTTGCCATGGCGCTGCGCTATTCGTTTGACATGGGCGATGATGCGACGCGGGTGGAAAAGGCCGTGGAGAAGGTGCTGGCCGATGGCCTGCGCACGGCAGACCTTTTGGGTCCAGAGGGTGGTTCGCCGATCAGCACGACGCAGATGGGCGATGCAGTGCTGGCGGCATTGGACGCGAGCCTTTAGGGGGAATACGAATTTTCGACGAAAATTCCGATTTTTCGTCGAAAAATCGTGCTCTTACAAACCGGTCTCCAGTCTTTGAAGCAAGACGGCGAGCATGTTCTTGCATCGCGCGAGTTGCTCCAGACTGACCCATTCATCAGGTTTGTGGCCTTGCGCCATCGACCCCGGTCCGCAGATGACAGTCGGAATGCCCAAACGTTCGGAAAACAACCCACCTTCAGTGCCAAAGGCCACCTTGATCGTGCCATTCGCACCCGTCAGTGATTTGACGAAATTCACGACGCCTGCATCGGACGCCGTTCCAAGCCCCGGATAATCCCACAGGCGTTCCACACGGATCGCCGCCTCGGGGAATTCCGCCCGCAAGGGGGCCACAATCGTCTCTGCCGCCGCCTGCACCCTTGCGATCAGGCCAGCCACATCCTCACCCGCTGGTGCGCGGATTTCCCAATCCACTGTGGCCGTGTTGGGCACGATGTTCACCTGCACCCCGCCCTGCATCTTGCCTGCATGCAGCGTCGCATAAGGCACGTCGTAATCGCCATCCTGCACGCCATGAACAGCCACATCCGTCTGAATGCCGCGCAAAGCCACAATGAAATCCGCCGCCAGATGCAGCGCATTCAGCGCCATCGGGGCCAGGGCCGAATGCCCCTCGCGCCCCGTGCAGGTCGCCCGCAGCGCCACCTTGCCCTTGTGCCCCGTTGCGACCTGCATGCCCGTGGGTTCGCCCACGATGCACATCGCGGGCTTCATCGGGGCCAGGGCCAGCATGTCGATCAAGGATCGCACGCCCATGCAGCCGATTTCCTCATCATAGGACAAGGCCAGATGCAGCGGCGTTTTCAGCGGGCGCTTCGCAGCCTCCAGCATCGCCACGATGGCACACGCGACAAAGCCCTTCATATCGGCTGCCCCGCGCCCATAGACGCGGCCATCTGCCAGCGTCATCGCGAACGGCGGTTTCGTCCAGTCCTGCCCGGTCACAGGCACCACATCCGTATGGCCTGACAGCATCACCCCGGCCCCGTCAGGCCCGACGCTGGCATAAAGATTGGCCTTCGTGCCGTCCGCGTTCGGGATGATCCGTGCTGCAACACCTGCCTCGGCCAGAACAGCTTCGACAAAGCGCATCAGGTCCATGTTCGGGTTGCTGCTGACCGTATCAAACGCCAAAAGGCGAGAGAGGATGTCCATCATCTGCATGTGCCAGCCTTAGCATGGGCTGGCACAGTTTGGAAACAACGCTGCAGACCTGAAAATTTTAGTACTAAAATTTTCAGCCCATCACCTCGGTCAATTTCACCACGCGGCCTTCGGCCACGGACTTCACCGCTGCATCCGCCAGGGCCAGTGCAATCAGCCCATCTTCACCCGTTGGTGCCGCTTTGCCCTTACCGCCAAGCGCCGCAATGAATGTCGCGATTTCCGCGGCATAAGCCTCGGTATACCGCGTCATGAAGAAATCATGCAGTGGCGGGCGGGTGTAGCCATTGGCATTCGCCACCTCAATCGACACTGGCCGCTGGTTTTCGGCCGCGACCGATCCCTTTGACCCATGCACCTCGATCCGCTGGTCATAGCCATAGGTCGCCCGGCGCGAGTTCGAGATCATCGCCTGCTTGCCGCTCGCCGTCTTCAGCATCACCTGCACGGAATCGAAATCGCCCGCCTTGCCGATCGCTGGGTCCACCAGAACTGCGGCCATGGCCGAAACCTCGGTGATCTCTTCGCCCAAAAGGAACCGCGCCATGTCAAAATCATGAATCGTCATGTCGCGGAAAATCCCGCCAGAGCGTTTGATGTATTCCACCGGTGGCGCGCCCGGATCGCGGCTGGTGATCGTAACCATTTCCACGTCGCCAATCGTGCCCTTGGCAATCTCGGCCTGTGCGGCCTTGAAATGCGGATCGAAGCGGCGGTTGAAGCCGACCATCAGGGTGCCCTTGTGCTTTCGCACGACCTCAAGGCATGTCTTCACGCGGGCCAAGGACAAATCGATCGGTTTTTCGCAGAACACGGCCTTGCCCGCCTTGACGAACTGTTCGATCAGATCGGCATGCGTATCTGTTGGTGTGCAGATCACAACGGCGTCAATGTCGGCCGCCGCACAGATCGCATCGATGCTGCGCACCTCACACCCATACTGATCGGCAATCGCCTTGGCCGCCGGGGCCATGGCATCGGCCACCGCGACAAGCTTTGCATCGGCATCGCCTGTCACCGCCTTTGCATGCACTTTTCCAATGCGCCCGGCCCCGAGCAACCCAAATCTGACCATTTTCTTTCCCTTGTCTGATGTCAGGCCGCGTTTTCCGCGCCGCCTTTTACGCCTGTGATATAGCTGACGATGTCATTGCCATCGGTCTGATCCCGCCGCAAGTTGGCAACGATGCGCCCCCGGCGGAACACCACGATCCGGTCAACCAGATCGAACACCTGCCGCAGATTATGGCTGATGAGGATCAGCGGCACGCCCCGGTCCTTCAGGCCCCGGATGATGTTTTCCACTTGCGCCGTTTCCTGCACGCCAAGCGCGGCCGTCGGTTCATCCATGATGACAAGCTTTGATGCAAAGGCCGCCGTGCGCGCGATTGATACGCATTGCCGCTGCCCGCCCGACATGTTTCGGATAGGATTGTCGACATTGGGGATTTTCACGGCGGTGGTCTTCAGCGCCTCAAGCGTGCGGTCGCGCATGGTTTTGCGGTCAAGCCAGCTGAACGGCCCCAGCTTCCACTTGAAAATCTCACGCCCCAAAAAAAGGTTCGACGGCACGTCCAGATCATCAGCCAGCGCCAGCGTCTGGAACACGGTTTCAATCCCGGCCTGCCGCGCATCCAACGGGCCTGCGAAGTGCACGGGCTGACCATCAAAGATGATCTCGCCAGCGGTGCGTTGTTCCACGGCCGTGACTTGCCGCACGAAGGTGGACTTGCCCGCACCGTTATCGCCCACAACGGCAACATGCTCACCCTTGCGCAGGACGAAATCGGCGTCTTCCAGCGCATGCACGCCGCCATAGCGTTTGGTCAGGCCGCGGGTTTCAAGGACGATATCGCTCATGGCTCAGCTCCTTGCACTGCGGCGTTGGCGCCATTGATCCAGCACGACAGCACCGACAATGATCGCGCCTTTGACCATTTCCTGATAGTAAGCATCGAGTTTCACTGAGGTGAAGCCCGAGATGATGACCGAAAAGATCGCGGCCCCCAGCACGGTACCGATGATGGAGCCACGCCCCCCGGCCAAGGACACCCCGCCAATCACGGCCATGGCGATGGCATCAAGTTCATACATCACCCCCATGCCGGCCTGCGCTGTAAGGTTCTTTGACGTCAGAAGCACGGCTGCAACGGCGGCCAAAAGCCCGGCGATGACATAGACCAGCACCTTGTGGCGGTCGACGTTGATGCCGGACATGCGGGCGGCGGCCTCGTTCGAGCCGATGGCATAGCAGCGCTTGCCGTAAAGGGTGTAGGTCATGATGACGTGGAAAAGGATCGCCAGCACGACAAAGATCACGGCGGGGTTCTGGCCATCCCAGCTGAGCAGGCCGAAGGTCACGCTGCCGAGCAGGTCACCATTGGCAAGCTGGCCATAGCTTTCGGTGGGAAAGCTGACAGGCTGGCCGTTGGACCACCATTTGGCCGCACCGCGCGCGGAAACCATGACCCCAAGCGTGGCAATAAACGGGGGGATCTTGGTGTAGGCAACAAGCAGGCCATTGATCAGGCCCGCAATCAGCCCGCAGGCAAGGCCTATGACTATCGGCACGATCACGGGCAGGTCCATGGCCCATTCGCCGAAGATCGCCTTGGGGTTGGGGTTGCCGTTGACCATGGCGGTTTGCGCAAAGCTCATGGTGACCATTGCGGTCACACCGACAACGCTGCCGGATGACAGGTCAATCCCGCCGATGATGATGACTTGCGTGACGCCAAGCGCGATGATGCCGATGATGGCGACCTGCAGGATCATGATGTCGAGCCGCTGCTGGTTAAAGATCGCATCCACATTGTCGCGCATGTTGAACAGGAACGACCCGCCCTGCAGCCGGTTCAAAAGTTCAAACACCAGAACGATGCCGACAAGGGCAAAGAACACGTTCCATTCCGGTGCGCGGGTGCGTTTTGCGGGATCGTATTTCAGGCCACCAAGGCCATGTGACGACGCTTCTGCCACGACGTTAGGCTCCCTCTCTTGCGGAATTGGCCTTGGGTCATCTTTGCACAGGCTGATGGTCTGGCAAGACGAAATCGGGGCGGCAGGTTGGCCCGCCGCCCCAGTGGGTCAACTGACCCTTAGTTCTTGGCCAGATAGTCGGCAACGTTGGCCGGAGTCACCAGTTCGAACGGCACATAGACCTTTTGCTCAACGGCTTCACCGGCTGCCAGCTTCACCGCCGCATCCAGTGCACCGCCACCCTGGGCTGCTGCGTTCTGGAACACCGTGATGTCCAACTCGCCCGCCTGCATCGAGGCCAGCGCATCCTGCGTCGCATCCACGCCCGAAACACTGACCGAAGCCATGTCAATGCCAGCGGCCTTGATTGCCTGCAGCGCACCAAGGGCCATCTCGTCGTTGTTGGCCAGCACGCCGTCAAACGCAGCGCCGGTCGACAGCCAGTTCGTCATCAGGCTTTGTGCCTGATCGCGGCTCCAGTTCGCGGTTTGCTGGTCGATGATGTTGACCTTTACAGCGCATTCGCCTGCTTCCATCACGTCATAGTAGTTCTGCGTGCGCTGGACAGCGGCCTGGTTCGAAAGCTCGCCCTGCATGACGTAAACCGAAACCTCGGTCTTGCCCGCAGCGGCCCAGTCGGCGCATTGCTGCTTGAAGCCCTGGCTGGAGGAATCCACTTCGTTCGAGGCCACAAAGGCCTGATTGTCAGGCAGCGTGTCCACGTTGATCGGCTGGCGGTTCACGTAAACCAGCGGCACACCGGCGGCAGCAGCGGCATCCGACATGGCCTGCGTGGCCGAGGTATCGACCGGGTTCACGATGATCGCATCAACGCCCGAGGCGATGAAGTTGTTGATCTGGTCCAACTGCTTGGCCACATCGTTCTGGGCATCCTCGATCTGCACCGACAGGCCAGCCGCATCAGCCTGGGTCTGGATCCCGTTGCGCAGGACGGTCAGGAAGTTGTCGTCAAACAGCGCCATCGAAACGCCGATGCCGTCTGCCATGGCGCTGCTGCCCATCAGGGCGACAAAGCTGCTGGCGATAAGGGTCTTTTTCATGTGTTTTCCTCCACTTAGGTCACGGTGTCCGGCACACCTCTCTCTCCCTGCCGGACCGCCCGTTTAGGGGCGGCAATTCTGTCAGGCCACGCCCGCGCTGATAAACGCCATCGAGGCGGCCAAGGCCGGCTTGGCATCCGCCAGCGCATGCACGGATGGCGCAAAGGGTTCATAGCTGATCGGGCCTGCGTAGCCGCCAGCCTTCAAGGCACGGATTTGCGCAACGTTGCCCAGCACATCATCCGCGCCGACCAGAACGCGGTGCGGATCGCGCATGTCATCAAGATAAATCGCGTCAGTCACGCCCGACACATGCACGATACCCGTCAGTTCCGGGTAGATCGGGCCAAAGCCCGCAAGGGCATGGTGGAACGTGTCATGCACCATGAAATAGGTGCCTGCCCCGCCAACAGCATCAATCGCCTGCGCCAGCACATCCTTGTAACGCAGGGAACAGACCGCAAAGCCAAGGGGTTCGACCATCGCCTTCAGCCCATGCGCCTTCAACATCGGCAGGATTTCCCGAAGGGCGGTTGTCGTCACCTGCAGGCTTTCGCCCCGGTCCGTCGCCACACCATCATTGCGCGGGATCAGGCTGATCGCCTCGGCCCCCGCCGCAACTGCAATCTTCATCAGCGCTTCGGCCTCGGCTGCCTTGGCGTCGGACCATGCGTTGAACATCTTGACTTCGGCCAAGGCTAGAAAGCGCAACCCTTTGCCGCGCAGATAGGCCCCGACGGCCGCAGGGTCGTCACCACCGAACAGCGTGCCGGGCAGATCGTTGCGGTATTCGACGCCAACACAGCCAAGTGCCCCTGCAAGATCGGCGAAGGCACGCCATGACAGGCGCGGCGCAGTCATGTGGTTCAGGGCAAAAGGCAACATCGATCAGCGGTCCGGAATGATTCTCGCCAAACGCTGGCGTCGTGGAATTTGTATTCCATTTTTGTGTATCGACAACAACAATATTCTATTTCGGGCAATAATGACGAAATATCGTCAGTTCACCGGCAAGCAGGAACGCGGCGTCAGACCGACTCGGGGATGTGCAGGTCGGCGGGCAGCACAATCTGGCCGCCCCCCGCCTGCACGGGCGCAAAGGCCACGGCCGTGACTTGCCGCATCAGGGCCTGTGTCAACGCTTGCAACGGTGTTGCGATGGCCATGGTCACAACGCCTGCGGTCAGCCCGGCGCGTGATTCCGGCGTCAGTTCGTTCACCACAAGCGCCACCTGACCCGACCTGCGTTGCTGCGCCAGGGCGGCAATCGCCCCTTCCATGCCGCCCCCGGCGACATAGATCCCGCGCAGATCCGGCGTGTGGGCCAGCAAGGAAACGGTCGCGTCATGGGTCAATTGCCGTGTCTCGAGGTTCACCGCGGTGTCGAGCACGCGCAACCGGGGTGCGCGGGCGCGCAGATAGGCCCGAAAACCGGCGTCACGTTGTTCATGCCCGTGCCAGCGGGCCCCGCCGACAAACAGGGCGACCGTGCCGGGCCCATCTGCGGCAAGGGCAATGGCCCAGCCCGCCATCCGCCCCGCCCGCAGGTTATCCAAGCCCAGATATCCGGCCCGCACCGGCAGGGCGAAATCCGACAGCAGGGCAAACACAGGCACACCTGTTGCCTGCACATCCCCGACGGCGGCGGTGATGTCAGGGTGGTTGACAGCCGTCGCTGCCAGCACATCACAGCGCCCGATCATGCCGCGCAACAGGGCCGCCATTTCCGTGGGTGATTGCGAGGCCGCGAAGGCCATGATCAGGTCGATGCGATAGCCCGGATGGGCAGCGGCTGCCTGTGTCATGGCCTCGGCAAAGGCGCGGTAAAACGCCTGACCCTTCTTGTGCAACAAAACGCCCAGCCGCACCGTCGGCAACGCGCCCGGATCGCTTGGCGCAAGGCGGGCAAGCGCCGGGTGACCAAGCCTGCGGGCGGCCGCAAGGATGGCTGCGGCCGTATCGGGCTTGACCCCTTCGCGCCCGTTCAGCAACCGGTCGACTGTGGCCACCGAAACCCCGGCCGCCCGCGCCAAAGCCGCCATTCCCGGCCTGCGTGCCATCGTTCTGCCCCCTGCCTGCATGACCGGGATCAGGCCCGGTCCGCGACGATCAATCTGACGAGGTTTGACGAGAAACGCCAGCGCCGTTGTTGCCCCCTTGCCAAGGCCCCCCTTATGGTCTGCCCCATGACAGCACGATGAAAGGGGAGCGCAATGTCCAGCCGCAACTACAGCCTGCTTGGCCCTGATGGCGCGCGCGCAGTGGAAACCGGCCTGGCAGCGGCAGAGTGGTACCATACGGACGTGCCGCGCAAGGTGATGAAAGACCTGATGGCGCGCAGCGATGGCCCGGCCCTGCGTGACACGGCGATTTACTATGGCGCGATGATCGTTCTTGCGGGCATCGGCATTGCGCTATGGCCCAGCTGGTGGTCGGCGCCGTTCTGGCTGGCCTATGGGGTGTTGTACGGATCAGCCTCGGATTCGCGCTGGCACGAAGCCGGGCATGGAACAGCGTTTCGCACGCGCTGGATGAATGATGTGGTTTACCAGATCGCCTGCTTCATGATCGTGCGCAATCCGGCCAGCTGGAAGTGGAGCCATACGCGCCACCATACCGATACCTACATCGTCGGACGCGACCCGGAAATTGCGATCATGCGCCCGCCGGCCTTTGCGCGGGTGATCGCGAATTTCTTTGGCCTGCTTGATGGCTGGAACGGCTGGAAACGGATGCTGCTGAACGCCACGGGCCGCCTGCACCCCGAGGAAGCCACCTATATCCCGGAAAGCGAATGGTCAAAGGTGGTCCGGGTTGCGCGGATCTGGACGGCGATCTATGCGGCGACGCTGGCCCTTGCCGTGGCGATGGGGTCGATCCTGCCCCTGATGGTGATCGGGCTGCCGCGCCTTTACGGCGCATGGCACCATGTGATGACAGGGCTGCTGCAGCATGGCGGGCTGGCCGACAATGTGACGGATCACCGGCTGAATTCGCGCACGGTGCTGATGAACCCGATCAGCCGCTTCATCTACTGGAACATGAATTACCACATTGAACATCACATGTTCCCGATGGTGCCCTATCACGCGCTGCCCCGCCTGCACGCGCTGATCAAGGATGACCTGCCGCCGCCTTCGCCGTCAATCTGGGCGGGCTACCGCGAGATGTGGCCGGCACTGCGGCGGCAACTGGCTAACGAGAACTATTTCGTGACACGCCGCCTGCCGCCGACCGCGCGGCCCTATCGCGAAGACCTGCATGTGACGGCCCTGGGTGCAACACCTGCGGAATGACCACCCCGAAAGAAGCTGCATTTCGCATTCGCTTTTGCCGTGCCTGCCGCTAGATGAAGGCGGCAACGGCGGAGGATGCAATGGCCAATGATCCGATCTTCATCGCGGCGCTGCTGGCAGCGCTGGCGGTACTTGGGGTGCTGTTGTTCGGCATTGGCAGTTTCGGCAAGGGCGGGGCGTTCAATCAGAAACACGCCAACCGGCTGATGCGTTACCGGGTGATCGGGCAATTCGTGGCGGTTGTGCTGGTGGTGATTGCGGCCTGGCTGCATGGCAAAGGGAACTGAACGATGGTCGTGCTGTCGAAAATCTATACGAAAACCGGCGATGCGGGCGAAACCGCGCTTGGCAACGGCGCGCGGGTGGCCAAGCACAGCCTGCGTGTGGCCGCCTATGGCACGGTGGATGAGGTGAACGCGACCGTTGGCCTTGCGCGCCAGCATGCCGCGGGCGATGTCGATGCCGCGCTGATGCGGGTGTCCAATGACCTGTTCGATCTGGGGGCTGATCTGTGCACGCCGGACATGCACAAGGATGCAGACCTGCCATATACGCCGCTGCGGATGATTGCCGCGCAGGTCCAGCGGCTGGAGGATGAGATTGACGCGATGAACGCCCGCCTGACGCCGCTGCGCAGCTTTATTCTGCCGGGCGGTTCGGCACTGGCCGCACAGCTGCATCTGTGCCGCACGGTTTGCCGCCGGGCAGAACGCGGCGTGGTGGAACTCGCGACGATGGAGGAAGTGAACCCCGAAGCCGTAAAATACCTCAACCGGCTGTCGGATTGGTTCTTTGTCGCCGGGCGCATTGCGAACAACGATGGCAAGGATGACGTGCTTTGGGTGCCGGGTCTGACGCGCGGTGCGTAATAGGCCAAACCGATTAAAACGCGGCGTCCTGCCGCCCTTGTGCGTCGTATTTGGTCTGTATCCGCGCCGCCTGACGCGGTAATCAGCCTTGGTCAACACAGGGCTTTCGCCCGCAAGTGAAGGATTCGTGCCGATGAAGGTTCTTGTCCCAGTCAAACGGGTGATCGACTATAACGTGAAGGTCCGCGTCAAGGCCGATGGGTCAGGCGTTGATCTGGCGAACGTCAAGATGTCGATGAACCCCTTTGACGAAATCGCCGTCGAAGAGGCGATCCGCCTGAAGGAAAAAGGCGTGGCGACCGAGGTGATTGTTGTCTCGATCGGCGTCAAACAGGCGCAGGAAACCCTGCGCACCGCACTCGCCATGGGGGCTGACCGCGCCATCCTGATTGAGGCCACGGATAACGTGCAGACCGATATCGAACCCCTGGCCGTGGCCAAACTGCTGGCCGCCGTGGTCAAGGAAGAGGGTCCGGGTCTGGTGCTGTGTGGCAAGCAGGCCATCGACAATGACATGAACGCCACGGGCCAGATGCTGGCCGCCCTGCTGGGCTGGTCGCAGGCGACCTTTGCATCGGAACTGGCTGTTTCGGCCGATACGGCAACCGTGACGCGCGAAGTTGACGGCGGTTTGCAGACGATCACCGTGAAAATGCCAGCCATCGTGACGGTTGACCTGCGCCTGAACGACCCGCGCTATGCCAGCCTGCCAAACATCATGAAAGCCAAGGCAAAACCCTTGGCCATGAAAACCCCGGCAGATTACGGCGTCGATGTCGCCCCGCGCCTGACTGTGGTCAAGACCGTGGAACCTGCGGGCCGCAAGGCCGGGGTCAAGGTCGGCTCGGTTGCCGAACTGATTGCGAAACTGAAAGACGAAGCGGGGGTGATCTGATATGGCTGTACTTCTTCTTGCCGATGTCGTTGAAGGCCAGCTGGCAACCGATCAGGTCGCCAAGGCGCTGACCGCGGTCAAATCGCTGGGCCCCGTGACCGTGCTGGTTGCCGGGATGGGCGGTGATGCCGCTGCCGCCGAGGCCGCCACCCTGGCCGGCGTGGCCAAGGTGATCTTTGCGGGCGATCATGTTTATTGCCATGCGATGGCCGAACCCACCGCAGCGCTGATCCACGCGCTTGCCGCCGATTACAGCCACATCGTCGCCCCATCGGGTGCCTTTTCCAAGTCGGTGCTGCCCCGTGTCGCCGCCCTGCTGGATGTGATGGTCATCTCGGAAGTGCTGACCGTCATCGACGCCGATACCTTTGACCGCCCGATCTATGCCGGCAATGCCATCCAGACCGTGAAATCGTCGGATGCGAAAAAGGTCATGACGATCCGTACCGCTACCTTTGATGCCGCGGGCACCGGCAATGCCGCACCGGTGGAAAAGGTTGCCATTGCGGCGGATGGCAGCCTGTCAAGCTGGGTCGAGGACAAGGTTGCCAGCAGCGACCGCCCCGAACTGACCAGCGCAGGCATCGTCGTCTCGGGTGGCCGCGGTGTTGGCAGCCAGTCTGACTTTGCCATGATTGAAAAGCTGGCCGACAAGCTGAACGCCGCAGTGGGCGCCAGCCGCGCCGCTGTGGACAGCGGCTATGCCCCGAATGACTGGCAGGTTGGCCAGACCGGCAAGGTTGTGGCGCCGAACCTTTATGTGGCTGTCGGTATTTCCGGTGCGATTCAGCATCTGGCCGGCATGAAGGACAGCAAGGTTATCGTTGCCATCAACAAGGACGAAGAGGCCCCGATCTTTCAGGTCGCGGACTATGGCCTTGTCGCCGATCTGTTCACGGCCGTGCCGGAACTGATCGAAAAGCTGTAGGCCTGTGCCATAGGCCCGCGACCGGGGGGCGCAGCCGAAGCACGGCTGCGCCCTTTTTCATCTGCCGATCTCGCGCAGCAATGGCAGCAGGCGGTCAGCGATGGTTCTGTGGGCCCGCAGGCCCGGCATTCCGGCCTCGACCGCAAGGTTCTGCATCACGTCATCCGGTGCCGGCCGTTCCATCGGCAAGGACAACTCCAGATGCCGCGCCACCAGACCTGTGACCTTGCGCATCATCGCCTTGTCCACAAAGGCCGGATAGCGCGGCCCGATCTGTTCTGTCGCATCGTCCAGCGGCGCCTGTGTGCCGGTCCATAGCAGAACCGTGCGCGGCCCAAGCGCGGCAAGGAACGCTGTCATCCGCTCAACCCAGCAGGCCTGCAGCGCGGCCACGATGGCTGCAAAACGGCCTTGCGATACCCCATGCAGCGTTTGCAACAGATGCCGCGTGAAATGAAAGGCCGTGAAATCAACATCGGGATACAGCCCGCGCATGGCTGGCGTCACCCCCAGCAGCCGGTCGTTGCGGCGCGGATGCACCGTGTAGAACGGGTTGCTTTGATTATGCGCCCCCACCACCTGCACCACCACCGCCTGCGCCGCCGCCGCGATGCGCATCACCTCGGCCTCGGTGGCCAGCAACTCGGGCCCGGCATTGGCCACACCCAGATTGACCACCGGCATACCCAGACTTGCCGCCAGATGGTCTGGATAAGGCGCGGTCACATATTTGCCAAAGGTCTCGGTCCCGCCGATCACCGCCACATAGCGCCCGGTCAGATCGCAGGGCGGCCCGCGAAACACCAGTTTCGACGCCCCATACTGACATGGCGCATAGTCAGGCGCCCCCGCGCCTGCAGTCAGAAAAGCCATTTCACCCACCGAAAGTCGTCATACACCCATGTGGCAGAATGGCGGCAAAGCCTTGTCAAATCGCTAAAGTCCGCATCTGCATCGAATTTGCCGCATTCCGCCGCAATGCAGCGGGGTTGCAGCGGCGGGCGCTTGGGGCCTATGGTCGCCTGCGATTGCAGGAGGCGGATATGGACGTGCAAAGCATTGGCGTTGTTGGGGCCGGGCAGATGGGCAGTGGCATTGCGCATGTTTTTGCGCTTGCCGGGTTTGATGTACTGCTGACCGATATCAAGGCCGAAAGCCTGGCTGCCGCACTGGCGCTGATCGACCGTAACATCGAACGTCAGGTCACCAAGGGTAAGGTTCTGGCCGCCGACAAGCGCGCCGCACTGGCCCGCATCAAGACCACGCAAACCCTGACCGATCTTGGTGCTTGCGACGTGATCATCGAGGCCGCGACCGAACGCGAAACGGTCAAGCAGGCGATCTTCGAAGATCTCGTGCCGCATCTGAAACCATCGACGATCCTCACCTCCAACACCTCGTCCATCAGCATCACGCGCCTGGCCAGCCGCACGGACCGCCCGGAAAAGTTCATGGGCTTTCATTTCATGAACCCGGTGCCGGTGATGCAACTTGTTGAATTGATACGCGGGATCGCGACGGATCAGCAGACCTATGACACGCTGCATGCCGTGGTGAAACGCCTTGGCAAGACCGCCGCCAGCGCCGAGGATTTCCCCGCCTTCATCGTCAACCGCATCCTGATGCCGATGATCAATGAGGCGGTCTATACGCTGTATGAAGGCGTGGGGTCGGTCAAATCCATCGACGAATCGCTGAAACTGGGGGCCAACCACCCGATGGGGCCGCTGGAACTGGCCGATTTCATCGGGCTGGATACCGGCCTTGCCATCATGACCGTGCTGCATGACGGGCTGGCGGATACGAAGTATCGGCCTTGCCCGCTGCTGACGAAGTATGTCGAGGCGGGGTGGCTG
>JALOSO010000233.1 GCA_025458385.1 Paracoccaceae bacterium
GTCAGATCCCAGATTTCCACCACCGGTGCTGCCACCTGCCGCAGCAGGTCTACCGTTGCCGCCGTATGATTGCGCCCTGACAGAATCAGCCCCGCAGGCCGCCAGCTGGCAATCTGGCGCAGCCATGTCTCTTCTTCTTGGATGGAATGGTTGTTTGCGCCGATCATCAACTGGTAACCAAGGCGGCTTAGTGCGCGGTCCACGCCATCCAGTACATGCGCAAACAGCCCCGAGGTCAGGCGCGGCACGCACATGCCCACCAGCGTGCTGGCCTGATCCGCGCCAAAGGCCGCCGCCAGCCGGTTGGGCAGATATCCCAATCTTTCCGATACTTTAAGCACCCTGTCGCGTGTGTCATCCGAAAAGCCCGTACCGCCGCGCAGCACCCGGCTGACCGTCATCTTCGAAACACCCGCCGCCTTTGCGATATCCTCCAGATTGGCCTTCACGACGCGGCCCACGGGTTGCAAAAGCTGATCTGTGCGGTTGACATGTTATCGATAACTTTTTTCTTGACATCCCACGGGGTCGCGACCACCCTAGGCTACGTTACCGGTAAACCTGACGCAAGATCAGGCTGTCACCGGAAGGGAGGAGCCTGCCAGATGCAACCGTCAACCGACGGCCTTTTCTTTGACCGTATCGTCAAGTCCTTTGGCGGGACTCAGGCGCTGAAGGGCGTGTCGCTGAAGGTGGCGCGGGGCGAGATCGTGGCGCTGCTGGGTGAAAACGGCGCGGGCAAATCCACGCTGATCAAGACGCTGGGGGGCATTCACAGGCCTGACGAAGGCGGCGTGCTGATCGACGGCGTGCCCTACGCGCATGAGGCGGGCAAGTCGGGCGGGCAGAAGGTGGCCTTCATCCATCAGGACCTTGGCCTGATCGAATGGATGAGCGTGGCCGAAAACATCGCGCTGGCGCTGGGCTATGCGCGAAAGGGCCGCCGCATCGACTGGACGGCGACCGAAGCCCGCGCCGACGCCGCGTTGAAACTGGTCGAGGCGGAATTCGCCGCTACCGCCCGCGTCTCGAGCCTGACACGCACGCAGAAATCCCTTGTCGCCATTGCCCGCGCGCTGGCGGCCGATTGTGATTTTCTGGTGCTGGACGAACCCACCGCCAGCCTTCCGGCAGATGAGGTGGAACGCTTGTTCGCCGCCTTGCGCCCTTTGAAGACCAAGGGCGTGGGCATGATCTATGTCAGCCACCGCCTTGATGAGATTTTCCGGATTGCCGACCGCGTCGCCGTGCTGCGTGATGGCCAGATGGTCGGGATGCGGCCGATTGCGCATACCTCGCCCGAGGAACTGGTTTCGCTGATCGTGGGCCGCAAGGCGCGCGAAATCAGCCGCCCGCCGGTACAGGATGGCCCGGCGATCCTGACGGTTGACGCACTGCGCACACCCGCTGTTGGCCCGGTCAGTTTTCAGATCAAACGGGGCGAATTGCTGGGGCTGGCGGGTCTGCGGGGGGCGGGCCATGAAGATATCGGGCGGGCGCTGTTCGGGATGATCGCCCACACCGGCAGCGTCTGGTTGGATGGTCGCGACCCTGATCTGCGCAGCGCGCAGACGGCGATGCGGTCTGGCATCGGGCTTGTGGCGCGCGACCGGGTGGGCGAAAGCGTGGCCCCCGGCATGGCCATCCGCGAGAATGCATTCCTGAACCCGTCGGCCACCGGGCGGGGGCTGCTTTCGGTGCTGTCGCCGCGCCGGGAAGAGGCGATGGCCAGCGCGATTGGCAAGCGTGTGGGCCTGTCGCCCAATGATCCGACGCTGGCGATCGAGGCGCTTTCGGGGGGTAACCAGCAAAAGGTTGTCGTGGGGCGCTGGCTGGACAGTGGCCGTCGCCTGCTGGTGACCGAAGACCCGACTGCCGGTGTCGACGTTGGCGCAAAGGCCGAAATCTATCACCTGCTGTATGCGGCACTGGCCAGTGGCATGGGCGTTCTTGTGGTCTCGACCGATTTTGAGGAAATCGCGGCCATTTGCCACCGCGCCATCGTGTTTTCCCGTGGCCTGCCGGTTGCAGAACTGACGGGTGTCGAACTTTCCACTGAATCCCTGATCCAGGCCGCTTCGGCCGGTGAAGCCGCCTGAGGACATCATGCCCGGTATCGAATCGAACGCTGTCGAACCCACAAAGGACGAATTGCGCGGCCTGTCGCCGGTGGGCCGCGCCCTGCGTCTTGCGCCAACCTATGGCCTTGTCATCCTGATGGTCGGGCTGATCGTTCTGTTCTCGATCCTGTTGCCGAATACATTTCCCACCTTGCTGAACCTGCGTTCAATCCTGTCGGACAAGGCGATCATCGCGTTGCTGTCATTGGCCGCGATGATCCCCATGGTTGCGGGGCGTATCGACCTGACCGTGGGTTACGGCATTGTGCTTTGGCACATTCTGGCCATCAGCCTGCAGACCATGTTTGGCCTGCCATGGCCCGTGGCCGTGGCCATCGTGCTGGTGCTGGGCATCATCACGGGCGCGCTGAACGGCCTGCTGGTAGAGGTTGCGCGGATTGACAGCTTCATTGCCACGCTTGGGACCGGCACCATCCTTTATGCGCTGGCGCTGTGGCACACCGGCGGGCGGCAGATGGTGGGGCAATTGCCCGACGCGTTTTATGCCATCAACGGCACCTTTGTGCTGGGCCTGCCGATCACCGCTTTCTATGTGCTGGCCATCACGCTGATCCTGTGGGTTGTCCTCGACTATACGCCCATCGGCCGCTACCTTTACGCCATCGGCGCCAACCAGCGCGCGGCCGAGTTGAACGGCATTCCCACCCGCAAGTTCGTGATCGGTGCCTTTGTCACATCCGGCGCGCTGACGGCGCTGGCGGGTGTGCTGCTGGCATCCAAACTGCGCATCGGCCAGGCATCAGTGGGCCTTGAGTTTTTGCTGCCTGCGCTGGTTGGGGCCTTCCTTGGTTCCACCACGATCAAGCCGGGGCGTGTGAACGTCTGGGGCACGATCGTCGGGGTCATGATCCTGGCCGTGGGAATCTCTGGCATTCAGCAATTCGGCGGCAGTTTCTGGGTAGAGCCGATGTTCAACGGCACCACCTTGCTGATCGCCATCGGCATCGCGGGATATGCGCAACGGAAGAAGGGCGCAAAATCGAAATGACACAGCATCTTAGGGAGGAACCATCATGCTGAAACGTACCTTGTTGACCACCATTCTTGCCGGCAGCATCCTTGCCGCAACCGGCCTTGGCAGCTTTGCCCAGGACGCTTTCGATGGCCCGACAAGCGGCCCCAAGGCCGCCGAGGGCAAGACGATTGTCGTGCTGGCGGGGGATTTGAAGAACGGCGGCATTCTGGGTGTGACCACCGGAATCGAAGAAGCGGCGGCCAAGATCGGCTGGACGGTCAATGTGCTGGATGGTGCAGGGTCGGTGCAGAACCGCTCGGCAGCCGTGGGTCAGGCACTGGCGCTGAATCCCGATGGCATTGTGATCAACGGCTTTGACGCTGCAGAGCAACAGGCCGCGCTAGAGGGCGTTACAGCGGCTGGCATTCCCATGGTCTCATGGCACTCGGGCCCGAAGATTGGCTGCGATGCGCCGGGCGGCATCTTTGCCAACGTCTCGACCGATGCGATGCAGGTGTCGGATGTGGCGGCGCAATGGGCGCTGGATGATGCAGGTGGCAAGCCGGGCGTCGTGATCTTTACCGACAGCACCTATCAGATCGCCATCGACAAGGCCGACCGCATGAAAGCGGCGATCGAGGCAGCAGGCGGCACGGTGCTTGAATATGTCGATACGCCCATCGCCGAAACCTCGACCCGGATGGGGCCGCTGACCACCACGCTTTTGCAAAAGCATGGTGCGGCCTGGACCCATTCGCTGGCGATCAATGACCTCTACTTCGACTTCATGGGGCCGTCGCTGGCCGCCGCCGGGATTGACGGCAAGGGCGCGCCCAAGGCCGGCTCTGCCGGTGACGGGTCAGAGGCCGCGTTCCAGCGCATCCGCACCGGGCAGTATCAGGCGGTCACCGTCGCCGAACCGCTGAACCTGCAGGGCTGGCAGCTGGTGGATGAGCTGAACCGCGCAATCCAGGGCGAGGCGTGCTCGGGCTATATCACCGCGCCCGCGCTGGTGACCGAGGCCGGGCTGGCCGGGACCGAAGGCAATGCCTTTGACCCCAACAACGGCTACCGCGAGGCCTATGCCGCAATCTGGGGCAAGTAAACCCGGCCGCAAGGCAGGTTGATCACAGGGCCCCGGCGCAGGATCACTGCGCCGGGGCCTGCTGCATTTTCGGGGCGGCGTATCAGGCCGGACACAGGGCTTGGCCGTGTCTTTTCGGGGTGTCAGGGGCGATTGTACGGGTCGGCCATTGCGGGGGTGATCATGCCTGCACAATCGCCAAACCCCACGCGATAACCCGGCCCTTGTGCATGCCCGCGCAGGGTGACCTTGTCATGATCTTCCAGAAAACAGCGTGTGCCGCCTGCAATCGCAATCGGCGCTGTCCCGCCCCATGTCAATTCCAGCAAGCTGCCGCGCGCTGTGGCATCGGGCCCCGAAATCGTACCGGAGCCCAGCAGATCACCGACACTCATCGGGCATCCACAGCTGGTGTGATGCGCCAGTTGCTGGGCCGATGAATAGGACATTTCGCGATAATTGGTGCGGGCGATCACGGTTTCCGGGCCGTCCTTCGGTTGAAGCGCAACTTCAAGCGCGATGTCATACAGCGTCGGCCCGGGTTCTTGCAGATGCGGCAGCAGCGGCACTTCGCGTGGGGGCGTGGCCACCCGAAACGGCGCCAGCGCGGCGCGCATCACGATCCAGGGGCTGATCGTTGTCGCGGTGGCCTTGGCCTGAAACGGGC
>JALOSO010000234.1 GCA_025458385.1 Paracoccaceae bacterium
AGCCGGATCGGCCGGGGCAAGCCGGATGAACGAGGCCAGCGCAAGAAAGCCCACAATCGCGAAGGCGATGAAAAGGCCCATGTTGCGCACGCCCCTTCTCACTTTTGCGTCCTGGCCCAATGCAGCAGGCAGATGATCTCATACGCCACATGCGCGCCGGCAATGGCCGTGGCGCCGGTGGTGTCATAGGGGGGCGAAACCTCAACCACGTCGCCGCCGACGATGTTGATGCCCGCGAGATCGCGCAAGCAAGCGGCGGCTTGCCATGAATGCAGGCCCCCCCAGACGGGCGTACCGGTGCCGGGGGCAAAGGCGGGATCGAGCGCATCGATATCGAAGGTCAGGTAGGTGGGCTGGTTGCCGACGATTTCTTTTGCGCGGGCGACGGTCCAGGCGGTGCCCTTTTCATGGACGCTGCGCGCGTCGATATACGCGATGCCCAGATAGTCATCGCAATCGGTGCGGATGCCGATCTGGACGCTTCGCTTGGGGTCCACGAGGCCGGTCTTTACGGCCTTGTACATGAAGGTGCCGTGATCGATACGGTCCATGTCATCATCGGCCCAGAGGTCGGAATGGGCATCGAAGTGGATCACGCCCATGGGGCCGTACTTGGCGGCATAGGCGCGCAGGATGGGGAGTGTGATGAAGTGATCGCCGCCGAGCGTGACGGAGGCCGTGTTGGCCGCAAGGATCGTGGCGATATGATCGGTCAGCGCCTGCGGGAAGGCCGAGGTCTTGGCATAGTCAAAGGCGCAATCGCCGTAGTCGATGACATTCAGGTCTTCCAGCGGATTGGTCGGCCAGCCGTAGGGCGGATCGAAGGGTTGCAGGGCAGATGCCTCACGGATGGCGCGGGGGCCAAATCGCGTGCCGGTGCGGTGGGTGACGGCCTGATCAAAGGGCACGCCGGTGATGGCGATATCAACGCCGGTCAGGTCTTTGGAGTAGGTGCGGCGGAGGAATGACGTGGCGCCGCCAAAGGCGTTTTCATAGGTGAGGCCGCGTAGGCCTTTCCGGGTAAAGGCGGCGTCAACTTCGTCTTTTGCATCTTCCATGGCCATGATGCGGCTCCATCGGTTGGAAACGCGGGGTCGTTAAGGCTGCCGCAACAACGGTGACCGTTGTGCCAATGCTGACACCACTATACCTTGGCAAAAAACACGAAACTGGGTAGCACATGGCATGGTCGATCTGGTCATGGATTTTATCGCACTCGTTTTCGGCTGGCTGGTCTATGGCACCGCGCGGCATCCACGGCATCCCATCCTTCGCAACAGTGTAAGGTTGATTGCGCTTGGTGGCGGTCTCTTCATCCTTGGATGGATGATCTTGCCGAACAGCCTGGCCATCCCGTTCATGGCATTTCTTTTCTGGGGCATCTGCTTTGCCATCGTTTTGGCCGCGGAGGCCGAGTTGGGCAGCGCGCGGATTGCCATTGCAGCCTGGGTTCTGGCGGCGATCCTGACCTTGGTCCTGTTTGGCAAACAATGGGGATAACCCGCTGCAGCGGGCAGTCCGACGCTGAGGGCAGTGACCGATACGGCTGGGTTCGTGCATGGGAAGGCGGTTTTACCCCACCTTTACCCCTTCGCGCACCAGATCATCTGCCACCTGCCGAATTGCCTTTTCCAGCACTTCCACCACGAAATCCACGTCCTGCGTGGTGATCGTCAGCGGCGGGGACATCACGTTCAGATGGCCGATCGGGCGCACCAGCAGGCCCATGGATTCACAAGCGTCCGAGATGCGTTTGGACTCTCCCACCTCATCCGGCAGCAGTTCCTTTGTGGCCTTGTCCGCCACGTTCTCTACACAGAGCATCAGCTTTTTCGCCCTTACATTGCCCACCAGCGGCAAATCTCGCAGGGTTTGCAGGCGGTCTTCAAAGTAGCTGCCCACACGGATGGCGTTGCCCAAAAGGTCTTCACGTTCCATGATTTCGATGTTCTTGAGGCCTGCGGCACAGGCCACCGGGTGGCCGGAATAGGTGTAGCCAGAGGTGAACCAGCGGTTGCCGTCCGCCGCCATCGCCTCATAGATGCGATCCGAAAAGATCATTGCGCCCAAGGGGATATAGCCGGAAGTTAAACCTTTTGCGGTGCAGATGATATCCGGCTGCACACCGAATTCATCAAGACTGGCGAACCAGTGGCCAAGCCGGCCAAAGGCGGTGACCACCTCATCGGCCACAAACAGAATGTCATGCCGCTGGCAGACTTCCCACATGCGTTTCAGATACCCTTCCGGCGGGATGATGATGCCACCCGAGGCCTGAATGGGTTCGGCAAAGAAGCCGCCGATCTTGCCCGCCCCCACGCGGTCAATCAGCGCTTCGAATTCCGCCACCAGATGGTCGCAGAATGCGGCCTCGGACATGCCAGCCGGGCGGCGATAGGGGTTGGGCACGCTGAGGTGGTGGATGCCCTGCTCCAGATAGCGGAATTCCTCCACCCGGTCGCCCGGCCGCTTGCCGATGCTTTGCGACAGGTAGGTGGAGCCGTGATAGCTGTGGTCGCGCGCCACAAGCTGGGTCTTGTCTGGGCGGCCCATGCAGTGCTGGTAGTACATGACCATCCGCGCCGCACTATCCACGGCGGTGGAGCCGCCGGTGGTGAAATGCACGCGGTTCAGATCACCCGGCGCAAGGGCCGCGATGCGGGCCGAAAGCTGGGCAGAGGTATCATTCGTCATGTCGACAAAGGTGTTGCAAAAGGCCAGCCTTTCGGCCTGATCCGCAATCGCCTGCGCCATCTCGCGCCGTCCAAGGCCGATGTTGGTGCACCACAGGCCCCCCACGGCATCGAAATAGCGCTTGCCTTCGGCATCCCACAGATAACAACCCTCCCCCCGGGTGATGACCAAAGACCCGGTTTCGCGGAACGACCCAAAGTTCGTCCAGGGATGCAGCGCGGTGCGCTGGTCCATCTCCCACAGGTCTTGCGGCGAGGGTTGGTTGGCGTGGGTCATCTTGCGGCCTAATTCTTATACGCTTGTATAATAACCACTACACAAAAACACTGCACAGGGCAGCCTAGCCGGAAGGGTAGGTCAAAAAAGCATCTGGCGCGCGCGGGTCAGCGTGAATCCGGCACCGCGCGCGTTGGTGCAGATAAGGCCGCTACGTTTCGACGTGCAGGTGATGCCATCAAGATGGACCAGATCGCCATAAGCAAGCACCGGCATCGACGGCAAGATGATGGTGTCGCCGTGACAGTAAAGCTGGCCTTCTTTCGAGGTAACATCGACATAAAACGAACTGCCATAATCCAGATCACAGTCTTGCGGCGGGTTCGTATAACTTTGGGTGAGCTTGACCATATCGCAGCGGACGCCGACGGGGTCTTCGGCGTAGATCACGCAATGGATATTGCCGCTGGGGGTTTGAAACTCCAGGCCGTCCTGCGCTGTGGCGGATGTGGCAAGAACGGCCAGCAAGGCAATGGTTTTCATCACGAATCCTCAGGTCAGCGGTTGCGCCCTTTCCACCAGCCGGGCAAAGAAACTTGCGCCGATCGGAGCTGCTTCATCGTTGAAATCAAAAGCCGCATGGTGCAAGCCTGCCCCCGGGCCCGTGCCAAGGAACAGGTAGGCGCCGGGGCGTGCCTCGAGCATATAGGCGAAATCCTCGGAGCCCATCTCGCGATTGGCGCGGGCATCCACTGAAGCCTCGCCCACCACATCGCGCGCCACAGCGGCGGCGAAATCCGTCTCGGCGGGGTGGTTGACGGTGGCGGGATAGCCCCAGTCATAGTCAATGGCCGCCGTCACCCCGTAAGCCGTGGCATGGCCTTCGACGATCTCGTGAAACCGCCGCTTCAGCAGATGCCGCACATCGGGCTTGAAGCTGCGGATGGTGGCGCAGAACATTGCCTCTTCCGGGATGATGTTGCTGGCCGAGCCGGTATGGATCTGCGTCACCGAAATCACCGCCTCGTCCAGCGCATAGACGTTGCGCGGGATGATGGTCTGCACAGCGGAAACCATGCCCACCACCGCCACCACCGGATCAACGCAATCATGCGGCGTCGCACCATGCCCGCCCTTGCCCGTGATGACCACCGTCGCCGTATCCACCGCCGCCATCAAGGGCCCCGGCGTGGTGTAGAAATGCCCGAAGGCCACGTTGGGCGCGTTGTGAATGCCGTAGACCTGCGCAATCCCGAACCGGTCCATCATGCCTTCCTTCACCATGACCTCACCCCCGCCGCCATCCTCTTCGGCGGGCTGAAAGATCAGCGCCACGCGCCCTGCAAAGCGCCGCGTTTCGCACAGGTATTTGGCCGCGCCCAGCAGCATGGTCACATGCCCGTCATGCCCGCAGGCGTGCATCTTTCCGGGCACGGTGCTGGCATGGGCCGCCCCCGTGATCTCGGTAATCGGCAGCGCGTCCATATCCGCACGCAGGCCGATGGTGGGGCCATCACCCTGCCCGTTGATGATGGCGACGATGCCCGTGGTCGCAATGCCGGGGTGAATCTCATCCACGCCAATCTCGCGCAGGCGATCCATGATGAAGGCCGCGGTCTGGTGGCAATCGAACTTCAGCTCCGGATGCGCATGCAGATGGCGACGCCAGCCCTTCATTTCCTCGGCATAGTCGGCGATACGGTTCAGGACGGGCATGGTTTTCTCCTTGTTGCCCGAACGGTAGCTTGATGCGAGGGCCCCGGCAATGGATGACACCCTGATCCACGATCCACGCGGCGGAATGCCCCGGCTGCTGGCCATCATGGCGGCCCTGCGCGCGCCTGACGGCGGCTGCCCATGGGATCTGGAACAGGATTTCGCATCCATCGCGCCCTATACGGTTGAAGAGGCCTATGAGGTGGCCGATGCCATTCAGCGGGCCGATTGGGCGGGCCTGCGCGGCGAGTTGGGCGATCTGCTGTTTCAGGCGGTCTATCATGCGCAGATGGCATCTGAGGTGGGGCATTTCACCTTTGACGATGTGGTGACAGCGATTTGCGACAAGATGATCGCGCGGCATCCGCATGTGTTCGCGCAAGGAGAGGTGCGCACGGCGGATGAGCAGACGGCAGCTTGGGAGGCGCAGAAGGCGGCGGAACGCGGGCCTGCGCGGGTGCTGGATGGCGTGGCACTGGGCCTGCCGGGGCTGACGCGGGCGGTGAAACTGCAGGCGCGGGCGGCGCGGGTGGGGTTTGACTGGCCTTCAACGGATGAGGTGGTTGCCAAGATCGCCGAGGAAGCGGGCGAGCTGGTGGAGGCGCGCGCGCAGTTGACGGACGCCGAGGTGGAAGAGGAATTCGGCGATTTGTTGTTCGTCATGGCCAACTTGGCACGCCATCTTAACGTTGATCCAGAGGCCGCCTTGCGGGCGGCCAATGCCAAATTCACCCGGCGTTTCCAGCGGATTGAAGATTGGCTGGCCGAATCTGGCCGGGTGCCCGCGCAATCGGACCTTGCGGAAATGGATGCGCTGTGGAACCGCGCCAAGGCCGAGGAAAAGGCGCGAAAAGTTTCCGACTGAAACAGTCAGGCATTGACGGCTGCTGCGACTCGGGGCTATAGCGGCGCAATAACCTGACAAAAGAGGTCAACAATGCTGCGTCCCTCCCTTCTTGCCCTGTCACTGTGCGCGACAGCCCTTCCGGTGCTGGCGGATGAGATCAACATCTACTCGCATCGCCAACCCGAACTGATCCAGCCGCTGATTGATGCCTTCACGGCGGAAACCGGGATTGCGGTGAACGTGGCCTTTGTCGACAAGGGCATGGCCGAACGGCTGGTGGCCGAGGGCGACCGCTC
>JALOSO010000235.1 GCA_025458385.1 Paracoccaceae bacterium
TTGAAAGCGGGCTGTCAGGCTGTGCCCTTCGCCATCCACGACAGCGGCCGTCCAATCGCCATTGATGCCGTCGTCTGGCATCACCACCGCGAACTTTCCGGTGCGTTGATTGCAACCTCGGCAAAAGCGATCGGTTCACCCCCGCCAGAGGTGAAAGGCAGAACAATCGCCGCAGCCTGCAAGGCCGCCCGCATTTCACCGCAAACGACAGGATCGCACGCAGCACATGCGTGTCCACGTCATTTGCGGGATCATCGGCATCATGCGCAACCCGGACATACCAGTAACCGTTTATGCTGGCGATCCCGGGCTGACCGTATTCGTCGCCCGTTTCTGTCGCATAGGCAAAGGTCATCGGTGTCTCGCTGAAACCTGCAAAGGTCGCTGTCACCTCGGCGGCAATCGGCTGGCCGTTATACAGCACCTGCACCTGCAATTCATCGCCCGCTTTCAGATCGGCCGGATTGGTCAACGGCACCAGTTCCAGAACGTGACCCAACGGTGTTGTGGCAAAGCTGGCGTCCGAGGCCCCGTCCAATGCCTTCGAAAACTTCTCGTACCGGTTGGTAAAGATGGCATCGGGATTTTCGGCCCGCGTCCCGGGCTTGAACCCATCTGGTGTGTTTGAATAGACAAGACCCAGTCGGTGCACCACCGCATAGCCCGCCGTTGCGGGTGCATCCGCCGTCGCCGCCAGCGTCAGGGCACCGATGGGCGCGATGGGCATGGCAGCGCGGCCAGCCGGGGTGACAAGCGTGGCCTCCATCGTCGCGGCATCCTCCATTTCCTCTGCCTTGACAAAGACATGGGTGGATTCGATGGCAACCGTCAGCTTGCCGTCAGCTGTGCTGGGCACCAGCAGGATTTCATGCGCCGTGGCGGCATTGGCCCCCGGCAAAGTGGCCGTTGCAAGCAAAAAGGCAAGTTTGCGTATCATGGAGGATCCTGCTGAAAAGCGTTCATTACCCCGGGATAGGAGTTACAGTATTACGCTGCAGCAGGTCAGAAAGTTTCCGATGCTTCGCCCCACCTGGTCGCTTGCCGCCAGGATTGCGCCCTTGTGATCGACCAAGCCTTTCGCCGGGGCCTGCCCCGTATGCCTTTCCGTCTGGCCGGCTTGGCGCACATGAAAAAACGGGGGCGGTTTTCACCACCCCCGCTTCAAACTTTTCAACCCGAAAGGCTTATGCCAGTGCGAGGTTGATCGCCGACTCACGGCCGTCACGGCCAGCTTCGATGTCAAAGGTCACGGCCTGGCCATCGGGCAGGGCGCGGATACCGGCGCGTTCCATCGCCGAGATGTGGACGAACACGTCCTTGCCGCCGGTTGCGGGTGCGATAAAGCCGAAGCCCTTGGTAGCGTTGAACCATTTCACGGTGCCATTGGCCATCGTGATCACTCCTGTTCTTGTCTGCCATCCGCAAAATGCGATGGCCTGGCTGCAGTGACGTCAAGATCGAATACTGCAGCCGCGAGGGAACAGAGGGTCGAGGTCGTACTTTCGCCCGGCTTATATGGCGCAAGAATGCCTTGGGCGCAAGGGGCCGGGGGCAATTGCCGCTTGACCCGGCCGAAAACCCCTTTCATCACAGGACAAATCCGCCTGCAAAGTAACCCTGCGTGTCCGAACCTTTGTTGAAATCCCGCATTCGTGCCCTCTACGAAGGGCCATCCGTCGCGGCGCAAAGGTTTCGCTACGGTTTGCTGGCCTTTGATCTGGCAACCATCGCCTTTCTGATTGCGACGTCCTTCATGACCCGCGGCACACATACCGAAGGCATTGATACAGTCATCGGCCTGATCATGTTGGCCGATGTTCTGGCGCGGCTGTGGATTTCGCCGCACCCGCTGCGGGAACTGGTGCACCCCTACGGCCTTGCAGATGTGGCGGTTGTGGTATCGCTGCTGGCGCCGCTTTGGGGCGAGGGGCTTGCATTTCTGCGCGTCCTGCGTCTGTTCCGGGTGATGCATTCAGCACAGACCCTGCAACAGTTGCGCCATGATGTACGCGGCTTTGCCCGCCGCGAAAGCACGATCCGCGCAACCGTCAACCTTGCAATCTTTATCTTTGTGATGACCGCGCTGATCTATGAAACCCAAAGTGGTACAAACCCAAAGATCACCAATTACGTCGATGCGCTTTATTTCACGGTCACCACGCTGTCGACCACAGGTTATGGCGATGTGACGCTGGAAGGCACGTCGGGCAAGCTTTTGTCGGTGGCAGTGATGATCTTCGGGATCTCGCTGTTCCTGCGTCTGGTGCAGGTGACATTGCGCCCGGCCAAGGCCGATTACAAATGTCAGACCTGCGGCTTGCGGCGACATGACCATGATGCCGTGCATTGCAAGGCCTGCGGCGCCATTCTGAACATCGAGGACGAGGGGCTGGATTGACAACGACGACCCAAGAGATTTTGCCCGCGGCGGCAGTGGCGGCCCTGTTCACCCGGGCGGATGGCAGCTATCTGTTTGCCCGCTGGGGCCGCCCGATCGTGCCGGTGGTCTTTGGGGTTGATGATGCCACGCTGGGCGTGGTGAAAGGCGCGGTCGAGGCCGTGGTCGCATTGGCCGGGCACAAGATGGCCGAAACCGACCCGGAACTGGGCGCAAACCTGATGATCTTTTTTCTGCGCGACTGGGACGAGTTGCGCGCGGTTCCGGGCCTTGATGGTCTGGTGCTTGGCCTGCACGCATTGCTTGACCGGTTGCAGGCCGCCGGGGCCAATCAGTACCGCGTCTTTCGGTTTGATGCGGCAGGCGCCATCAAGGCAGCGGTCGTCTTTGTGCGGATGGACACGCATCTGCAGGGCGTGCCGGCACAGGCGCTGGCACTGGCACAGGCGGTGCAGGTGATCGTCCTCTGGGCTGAGGGGGCCTTTGCTGCGGCAGCCCCGCTGATCCGGCTGGACGGGGTCGAGGTTCTGCGCCCGGCCATTGCCGCCGTGATCCGGGCGGCCTACGATCCGGTTCTGCCGGCAATGGCGCAAGACGCGAGTCATGCGTTACGGCTGGCTGCACGGATTGGGCGATTGACATGACGGAAAGGCAGGCGGGCATGACACGGGGTTTCAGGGCGGTGCGGCGGATTGTTCCGGCGGTGGTGATCCTGCTGGTCCTGTCAGGTTGCGGTGTGCCCCTGGTGCCACTGATATGACCGGCCTGCGCCCGTGGCGTAGGAGAGTGGGCGGCAGGTTCGGCGCCTGCATGGGCCGGGCGCAGCCAGAGGCGGCAAGGTGATGACACACGCATTTGATCTGCGTGTCTATTATGAAGACACCGATCTTGCCGGCATTGTCTATTACGCAAACTACCTGCGCTTTATCGAACGCGCCCGCACGGAATGGGTACGCGCGCAGGGTGTTGACCAGTTGGCCCTGCGCGCTGCTGGCATTGTCTTTGCCGTGCGGCGGATCGAGGCCGATTACCTTGCCCCGGCCCGCTTTGACGATCTGTTGCAGGTGCGCACCGCGCCCATTGCCACCACAGCCGCGCGGATCGTGCTGGCACAGGATGTCTGGCGCGGCGACAGCCACCTGTTTGCCAGCCGCGTCACCCTTGTTGCCATCGGACCCGGCGGCCGGGCCGTGCGACTGCCACCCATGACGGCCAGCGCCGCGCCGTAAGGCGGGCCTGCGCCGCGTCAGGCGGCCGCAGCCGTTGCCAGCATGTCACGCACCATTGGAATAACCTTGGTGCCATACAAGGTCAGGCTATCCAGCATCGCTGCATGCGGCAGCGTGCCTGACGAATACTTCATGTCGAACCGCTGCAGGCCCAGATCGCGGATCGTGGCCGCAATCTTGCGTGCAACGGTTTCCGGACTGCCCGCATAAAGCGACCCGCCCGCGACCTCGGCCAGGAACCTGTCCTTGGTTGTGGGGCCCCAGCCGCGTTCGCGCCCGATCCGGTCATGCATGCCCTTGTAATGCGGCCACAGGGTTTCCCAGGCCTGTTCATCCGTCGCCGCGACAAAGCCGTGCGAATGCACCCCCATCGGGCGCACCGGCCTTTGCAGCTGGTCCGTCGCCCGGTGATAAAGGTCGATATAGGGCAGGAATCGCCGGGGATCGCCCCCGATGATTGCCAGCATCAAGGGCAGGTCATAGCGCACCGCCCGCACGATCGATTCCGGGCTGCCCCCGACGCCAACCCATGTGGTCAGTGGCGCGCCCAGCGTGGGGTAGACGGCCTGATCCTGCAAGGGCGCACGCGTTTCGCCCTGCCAGGTGACCTTTGGCTGGCGCAAAAGCCGCGTGAACAGATCAAGGCGTTCCTCAAACAGAACCTCGTAATCCGCCAGCGCCTGGCCGAACAAGGGAAAGCTCTCCGTAAATGACCCGCGGCCCACGATCACCTCGGCCCGGCCACCGGATAGGGCATTCAGCGTGGAAAACCGCTGGAACACGCGCACCGGATCATCCGATGACAGCACGGTCACGGCCGAACCCAGCTTGATCCGGTCGGTTTTGCCTGCAATGGCTGCCAGCACCATTTCCGGGCTGGTGACGGCAAAGTCATCCCGATGATGTTCGCCAATGCCGATAAAGTCGATCCCCACCTGATCGGCCAGCACGCCTTCGGCCACCACATCGCGCAGAACCTGATCCTGCGGGGTCAGCCCACCATCTGCCGCCCGCGTCACATCGCCAAACGTGTCGATCCCAAGTGCAACTTCGTTCATCGCGTCACCTCATCTCCGGCGGGGAACATAGGGCCGGATCGGCGCTGCCGAAAGGTGCAGCGTTGCACAGCCGATGCTGCACAGCCGCGCGGTTTCACATTCGGGCCATTAATCAGCCATCATCGCAGGCTATCGCCCGCAAGCAGGCAACTTTCCTTTGCCGGGTGGGACGTGGCATGACATTGACACTGACAAAGGCAGGCGCAGCAACTGCGGGGCCGCAGGCGCGGCGCGCAAAAGACGCTGCCATCACGCAACCGGCAGAGCGGTTG
>JALOSO010000029.1 GCA_025458385.1 Paracoccaceae bacterium
AAAGGCATTCGCAGATATTGCCGACACAATGCTGGATTGTGCGGTTCAGCTTATTGCCTTCAAGATTAGAGATAACGGGTCCAGCCATGGACAAACCTGTGATTTTGGAAAACTGACGGATAATCAATGCGCAGATGAAACCATGGCATTGGCCCTGTCGTCAATCCCGACGGCAAGGGCCATTGCATCCTTGGGTCAGCGCAACATTGCCCGGCGTCGGGCGGCAATGGCGCGGGGCCAGCACCGGACGAAGGCCGAAAGCCAAAAAAGGGGCGGTAAGACGCAAGAACGCGACCTGACCGTGTTGGGGGCGTGCCTAGTTGTCCCGTGCCTGCGCCTGGGCGGCGCCAAGCAGCCAATTGACAAAGGCATCGGCGTCAGGATGGCCGGTGCCCCCGGCAGGTACGATCAGATGAAAGGCTTCGTCGATCGGAACGGCCAGATCGAAAGGGGCAACAAGGCGCCCCGTCGCAAGTGCGTTCCCAGCAAGCGATGTGCGCCCCAATGCCACGCCAGCACCTTGCGCTGCCAGTTCGAACGCCGTCAGTGACGTATCAAGATGCAGGCCAGACCCCGCATCCACCCCGGCGGCACCGGCAGCCTTCAACCAGATGCCCCAGCCTTCGTGATATCCCAGCACATGCAGCAGGCGGTGGTGGCGCAGGTCTTCCGCGGTCTGGATCGTGCAGTCCGGCGCGCAGAGCGGGGTGATCGTTTCCCATGTCAGGCGATGACTGTTGAAACCGGGCCAATGTCCGGTGCCGTATTGGATATCAAGATCGAAATCCTGCGCATCGGCAGGATCATTCCAGACGCTGGAGAGCAGGCGGATCGGTTTGTCCGGATACCGGCCCAGATAATCGGGCAGGCGCGGCGCAAGCCAGTTGACCGCAAACGACACCGCGCACCGCAGGGTCAGCGCAGTGCTGCGGCGCGTGCCGAACACCTCACGCGTGCCGATTGACAGGCGTTGCAGCGCATCCTGCACCTTTGGCAGATAGGCCGCGCCGGATTTTGTCAGTTCCAGCCCGCGTGGATGGCGCAGGAACAAGGGCTGACGCAGATGCTGTTCCAGCGACTTTACATGTTTTGAGACCGCTGCCTGCGTGATGTGCAACGCACTTGCGGCATGGGTAAAGCTCAGCGTGCGCGCAGAAACCTCGAACGCGCGCAGCCAGGTGAGCGGGGGCAGGTCAAGGTTCATCTGGCATTCCAAAACAAAGCCATAACTTTTTGTAAGGGCAATGGTGCCGAATACGTTGTTTGACCAAAACCCGCCAGTGCGATCATGCAGGGGCGAACCAAAGGAGGCCCCATGTTTCAGGTATTTCCAACCGCCCGCCTGCGCCCTTCGCCTTTCTACGCCGCGGCAGTCGCCGAAGGCATGACGGCGGCCAGCATCTATAGCCGGATGATCATGCCGACGTCCTATGGTGACCCTGAAGCGGAATACTGGCGGCTGATCAACGGTGTGTCGCAATGGGATGTGGGGGTGGAACGTCAGGTGCAGTTGAAGGGGCCGGATGCGGGGCGACTGGCGCAAATCCTTTGCCCGCGTGATCTGTCGACCTGCAAGGTGGGGCAGGGCAAATATGTGCCCTTGTGCAACCATCGCGGCACGATCATCAACGATCCGATCCTGCTGAAACTGGCGGATGATCTTTACTGGCTGTCCATCGCCGACAGCGACATCTGGTTCTGGGCCAGCGCCATTGCCGCCGAGCGCGGGCTGGTTGTTCAGGTGTCCGAGCCCGATGTTTCCCCCATGGCGCTGCAAGGGCCCAAGGCCGAGGATGTGGTGGCGCATGTGCTGGGCGATTGGGTGCGGGGCCTGAAATACTTCTGGTTCCGCGAAACAGAGATCAATGGCATCCCCGTAGCGGTGCAGCGTTCGGGCTGGTCGAAACAGGGTGGGTTCGAAATTTACCTCAAGGATGGCACGCGCGGCACCGAACTTTGGAACATCTTCAAGGAAGCCGGTCAGCCATGGGGCATCGGCCCCGGCGCGCCTGCCACGGCCGAACGGACGGAAAGCGGGCTGGTCTCTGTCGGCGGTGATACGGATGACATGACCAATCCCTTTGAAGTGCGTTTGGGGAAGTATGTCGATCTGTCCGTTCCTGACGATGTCGTTGGCATTCAGGCCCTGCGCCGGATCAAGGCCGAGGGTGTCCGGCGTCACCAGTTGGGTCTGGTGCTCGAGGGGGAAAAACCCGCGCCTCTTGGTTTTCAGCGTGACAGCATCCTGCGCGAAGGGCAGCGCATCGGCATGATGACGAACTGTGTCTGGTCGCCGCGGATGAAGGCCAACATCGGCTATGCCCTGATCGAAGCAGGGGTGGCAGCGGGGGAGGTCGTGCAGGTCCACCGTGATGACGGGCTGGTTGCCGCCCGGCTGGTCGAACTGCCATTCCTTTGATGGCGTGCCATGCTGCAGCCCCGCACCGCCACGCCGCGCTATCAGGCAAACCCGGCGTTCCCGGCAACAAGCGCTGCAAACGCGGGTTTTACAGCAACATCATTTTGCCCAAGACTGGACTGCAGCACCCACGCGCCACTTGTGGCATCCGTTACCAGACAAAGGACCTGATGCGATGACCGTTCAAATTGATCCAGCTGGCTACAAGACCCTTGAACTTAAGCCGCATGATGACGGTGTCTGGGTGGTGACGCTCAATCGCCCGGCCAAGCGTAACGCACTTGATTCCCATGCGATCGAGGAACTTGTCGCCTTCTTTTCAGCCGCGCCGCGCGCCGGTATCCGTGCAATCGTTCTGGCCGCTGCGGGCGATCACTTTTGCGCTGGCCTTGATCTGGTGGAACATCATCAGGCTGACCGAAGCCCTGCCGCATTCATGCATCTGTGCCTGCGCTGGCATGAGGCGTTCAACAAGATGGAATATGGCGGCGTGCCGATCATCGCGGCGCTGAAGGGGGCCGTTGTCGGCGGCGGTCTGGAACTGGCCAGTGCCGCCCATATCCGGGTGATGGACCAGACCACCTATTTCGCCCTGCCCGAAGGCCAGCGCGGCCTGTTCACGGGCGGCGGCGCGACAATCCGGGTGACGGCGCTGGTCGGCCAGGCACGGATGGTCGACATGATGTTGACGGGCCGCGTCTATCAGGGGCAAGAGGCTGTCGATCTGGGGCTGGCGCAATACATGACCGAAGGGTCCAGCCTTGAAAGGGCGCTCGAACTTGCCCGCAAGGCGGCCCAGAATCTGCCACTGTCAAACTTTGCCATCTGCTCGGGCATCAGCCACATGCAGAACATGTCAGCGCTGGATGCAGCCTATGCCGAGGCGGTCTTGGCGGGGGTCGTGAATACCCAACCCGAAGCCCGCGCGCGCCTTGCGGCCTTTGCCGACAAATCGGCAGCACGGGTGCGCCCCAACGAATGAGCAAGACGCGGCCCGCCGCCGGCGGGTGCCGCCGGTGGAACAGATGCGCTGTGTTCAACTCAGGTTCAGGACACAGACAAGGTGCGGGGCATCGCATGCAATGATGGCCCGCGCCGGTCAAAGCTTTGCGCCCGTGACAAGATCACCTTGCCCCCTCGCTTGATCCTGATCGGCGCGGTATAACCAAAGGTGATGTGCTTGCGCGGGCGGGCCGCAATGGTGGCCATGTTGTCCAACCGCAGGTGGGAATTGTCAGATGCTGCAGATGTGGCGCAGCAAAGACGGTCAGGAACGATAAGAACGGGAACAAAGCGGCAGTGGAAACAGCAGCGCAAGTATCAAGGGGTTCAACAAAAGCCAAGGAATACAAGGCTTTCCGGCTGAGTGTTGCGCCCATGATGGACTGGACGGATCGCCACTGCCGGTTCCTCCACCGCCTGATGACACGTCGGGCGATGCTGTATACGGAAATGGTCACGGCGGCGGCGGTGATCCATGGGCCACGGAACCGGCTGCTGGGGTTTGATGCCGCAGAACAGCCGGTGGCGTTGCAGCTGGGTGGGTCAGACCCTGTGGAATTGGCGCAGGCGGTGCGGCTGGCGCGGCCCTTTGGCTATGCCGAGATCAACCTGAACGTGGGCTGCCCTTCGGACCGGGTGCAATCGGGTTGCTTTGGCGCGGTGCTGATGGAGCGTCCGGATCTGGTGGCCGACTGTGTGGCGGCGATGCGGGATGCGGCGGACGTGCCGGTGACGGTAAAATGCCGGATCGGCGTGGATGATCAGATGCCAGAGGATGTGCTGCCGGACTTCATCGAAAAGGTCAGCGCGGCGGGGGTCGATCACTTTGTGATCCATGCGCGAAAGGCGTGGTTGCAGGGGCTGAGCCCGAAAGAGAACCGCGAGGTGCCGCCGTTGGATTACGGGTTGGTCGTGCGCATGAAGGAGGCGTTTCCGGCGCTCACCATTTGCATCAACGGCGGCATCACGTCACTGGATCAAGCGCGGGGTTTGCTGGCGCAGGGTCTAGACGGGGTGATGATCGGGCGGCAGGCCTATCACGACCCGGCCTCGGTGCTGGTGGGCGCGGATGCGCTGTGGGGGGATGCCCATGCGCCGGACGTGTTTGCCGTGGTGGATGGCATGCGCCCCTATATCGCGCGGCATCTGGCGGCGGGCGGCAAGCTGCACCAGATCACACGGCACATGCTGGGGCTGTTCACCGGGCGGCCGGGCGCGCGCGGCTGGCGGCGGGTGCTGTCGGAGCAGGCGAACCGGCCGGGGGCTGGGCTGGAGGTGCTGGATGCGGCACTCGCGCATGTTCATGCGGCGGTTCTTGCCCCATCTTGACCGAAAGCGCACCTAGGCCTTTGGCAAAGCGGGGCGGACCACGGCAAGGATCGTACCCAGAAGCTGGGTTGCCACGGCAATGCGCCCGTCACGCGCACGGCTGATCAGCAGCGGCTCTTGCGTGGGGGGATAGATGAACGGCCCTTGCTGGCCCGCTTCAAAGGCAAGGATGGCCGGAAAGATCACATCGCGTGACGGCAGAACATCGGGCAGCGTGGCATCCGGATGGTCAGGCCTGAGCCGGCTGAGCGACAAGGCGCATTGCAGCCATGTCGTGCCATCCGGGAACGAGAATTCAACCTCGACATGGCCGTCGCCGTAATCCTCGACGATCGTGCCGGTTTCGCCGGTGGGCAGGAAAAGCTGCCGGTCGAACGGGCCGGTATAGCGTGCCGTGTCATAGATGTGGAAATTGTCCATGGGCCTACCTTGTAAAACCGGCAAATGGGGTATTCAACCGCAACGAACCATCGGCACCAAGCATCCAGCCCGCGTTCATGTAGCGGGTGCGCCCTGCAGCCGTTCCGCGCCCGGGCAAGGCGATTTCAACGTTGATGCGTTGCCCCTACTGGTCCAGACGTCCCAGCGTGTATTCGCCCCGCGCGACACGCTCTGCAGCCTGACGGGACCAGATTTCGGCAAGCTCGTTGCTGTGTTCGGGCCCATAGCCCAGTGACCGGAACGGAGCGTCCTTGCCGTGCGTTGAACCCGGTCTGAAGATGTAGTCCGAGAATTTGCGCGGATCGACCGTTGTCTGCTGGGCAAGGCGTGCGGCACGCGCCCAGATGCGCGTGCGCGACACGCCGCGCGCCACCAGCACGCCACCGCCCGCCAACAAAGCGCCAGACATGCCTCCCGTCAGGCCGCCGATCGCCGCGCCATCCAGCCGGTCCACGATGCCACCCTGATCATGCCCAGCACCAGATAATGCGCCTGCCGCAGCGCCGGTGGCAGCACCTGCCTGCATGGCCCCACGCACACCGCCCCCTGCTTGTGCTGCACGTCCGGCTGCACCGCCGACCGGGATGAAAATCGTGGGAATGGCACCTGCAATCTCACCGCCGATGAACGTGGCGGGGTTGGCAAGACGCTGGGCCTCGATGATCTGGCGTCTGGCTGCGACGGCCTCGTCGTAAGTGCGGTTCGACATCATGGCATCAAGCCCGGCCATGGCCTCTTCTCCAAAGCCGAAGGTCAGCCCCTGACCGGCGCCGCCGCCGAAACTTTCCCATCGTGATGCCGCGCGTGCGCCCGTAACAAGCTGATATTCATCAAAGCTTCGCGCGCGTTCGTCCTGATAGAACTCTCGCGCGGCAGCATCGCCATCAAATCCAGACGACACATAATCCTAGAAGCTGAGCACGTCAGCCGCATTGACATTCAGCGATCGAAAGTGCTGCGGGTAAAGCTTTTGCAGGGACTGAGCCGTATCATGGTCCCATTGATCGGCGGCGCAGGGTCTGATCAGGGCGCCTTGGGGTGTTGTGTGATCAGCATGGACAAGCCAAGGGCCAGCGCGCCACACAGGGCGATAGCACCCTGCATGGGCACGACCGTGCCATCCAGAAACGGCCCGGCCGCGGCGACCAGCACGCCTGCAGCGACCATCTGCATGGTCCCGCCAAGCGATGAGGCAAGGCCTGCGTTGGCGCCGTGATCCTCCAAAGCCTGCACCTGGGCGGTGGGCAGGATGACGCCAAGGAAGATGTTGCCGACGAAGAGGGCGGTCATGGTGACGGGCAGGGTGGCCATGCCCAGCAGGCCAAGGGCAAACCCTGCAAAGGTGGCAAGGGCAAAACCAGTGGTGGCAAGGTAGATCATGCGCAGCGTGCCCATGCGGGTGGCCAGGGGGGCCGCGAACTGCGAGGCGGCGAAGAACCCGATGGCATTGGCGGCAAAGGCAAGGGAAAATTGCGTGGGGGTCAGGCCAAACTGTTGAGTATAGACGAAGGATGCGCTGGCGATGAACACGAAAAAGCTGGCGAAGGAAAACCCTGCAAGGAACGTCATCACCAGGAAGGGGCGGTCGGCGAGCAGGGCTTTGGTGCCGCGGATGGTGGTGCCCAGATCAAAGGTCTGGCGGTTCTCGGCCGTAAGGGTTTCGGGCAAGGCGAAATGGATCAGCAGGAAACTGACGGCGGCGGCAATCAGCAAGGCCCAGAAGATCAGCCGCCATGAACCAATGGTCAGCAGGCCTGCGCCCGACAAGGGCGCCAGCATGGGCGAGACGGCGATGACGATCATGATCGTGCTCATCATGCGGGTGGCGGCGGGACCGGTGGCAAGGTCGCGGATCACGGCGCGCAGCACAACCATGGTGGCCGCACCGCCAAGCCCCTGGATCATCCGGCCAATCACCAGCCAGACAATGCCGGGGGCCAGGGCGCAGACCAGCGTGCCGGCGATGAACAGGGCAAGGCCCAGATACAACGGCGGCTTGCGCCCGGATTGATCGGCCCAGGGGCCATAGACCATCTGAGCCAGGCCAAAGGTGATGAAATAGCCGACAATCGTCCATTGCACGGCCTGCTGGCTGGCAGCCAGATCACGCCCGATCGCGGGCATGGCGGGCAGGTACATGTCGATGGCAAAGGGGCCGACGGCAGCCACAAGGCCAAGGATGACGGAAAGGGCTGTCAGCGACACGGCAGGCGCGGGTGAGGTGGCCATGACGGGCCTTTCTGAAGCGGGATTTTTTTCTGCCTACGCCCTTGGCTGGGGAATGAAAAGGGTGGCCGTCCTGACGCAGCCCCCACCCCCATCCCCTCCCCACAAGAGGGGGGAGGGGAGGCGCTGCATTTCGGGGGTTGCGCTTTGGCGTAGCGCGCAAGAGGGTTGCGCGAAAACCCGGGGGAGCATGATGCCAGACCTTGCCAGCCTTTTGCCCATGCTTTTGCTTTTGCTGGCCATCGGCGCCTTTGCCGGGGTGATTGCCGGCCTGTTGGGTGTGGGCGGCGGCATCGTGCTGGTGCCTGCGTTCTTTTACGCCTTTGGCCATCTGGGTTATGGCGGCGATCAGTTGATGCAGGTCTGCCTTGGCACGTCACTGGCCACGATCATTGTCACCTCGATCCGGTCTGCCTTGGCGCATCACCGCAAAGGCGCTGTTGACTGGGCCATTTTGCGCAGTTGGGGGCCCTATGTGGCTGGTGGTGCGCTTGCCGGGTTCTTTCTGGCGGCCAGCCTGAAATCAACAGCACTTCAGGCAATCTTCGGCGTGCTGGCCATGATTGCCGGGCTTTACATGGCGTTCGGCCGCGACCATTGGCGCCTTGGCGCTGCCATGCCCGGCGGTGTGGCGCGCGCAGGTCTTGGCGGCGCTTTGGGGTTTTTCTCGGCCCTGATGGGCATTGGCGGCGGCACGTTCGGCGTGCCCATGATGACGCTGTTTGCCGTGCCCATTCACCGTGCGGTTGCCACTGCTGCGGGGTTTGGCATCGTCATTGCCATTCCGGCGGCCATTGGCTTTTTGACGCTGAACGTGGCCAATGCCCCGCCGTATTCCATTGGCGCGGTCAATCTGCCTGCCTTCGCCGTGATCATCGCCATGACGCTGCTGACAACCCCCTATGGCGTGCGCCTTGCCCACCGCATGGATGCGCGCCCCCTGAAGCGCGCCTTTGCCGTGTTCCTGATCCTTGTGGCACTGAACATGCTGCGCAAGGTGGTGGGGTGGTAACGCGCGGCTGGCAGCGCATCGGGCCGGATGCGCGCATTGCCGCATGGGCCGCCGCCGCGCGGCCTTTGGCCATGGCGCGCATTGCCGCTGCACCGGATGGCTGGCGCTGTGGCGGAACGTGGCATGTCGGGCTGGAGGCCCTGACCAACGGGCCGGACGGTGCGCTTTCGGGCGTAGCGTTTCCCTGGGATGCACTGCCCTTGGCGCGCGTGCCACTGGAACAGGGGCAGGTCAGCGTGATCCGCCCCGGCTATCCGCAACCATGGGAGGGCGAAGGCGACGCGGCCTTTGCCTTTCGGCAAAAGCGCGATGCGGCGCATCTGGATGGGCTTTTGGCCGTCGGGCCGCACAAACAGCGCATGGTCAAGGAACCGCATGCCTGGATTCTGGGGATCGCGCTGAATGACCATGGCCCCGACGCAAGCCCGCTGACCGTGTGGGAAGGCAGCCATCTGGTGCTGGGCGCGGCGCTGCGGCGGGCCCTGGCGGGCATACCAAAGGCAGAATGGGCAGAGGCAGACCTGACAGCCATCTACCGCGCGGCGCGCAAACAGGTGTTTGACAGCTGCGCGCGCGTCACCGTGCCCCTGCGCGTTGGTGAGGCGTCGCTGCTGCACCGGCTGACGCTGCATGGCATGGCACCTTGGGCAGAGGGTGCGGCCGCCCCGCCCGAGGGCCGCATGATCGCCTATTTCCGCCCGATGCTGCCATCGGTCGCAGCATGGTTGGATAACCCGGCCGACCAAATCTGAATATTTCATTTGGCAGAATGCAAAGCCTGATCCTAAGGTAACCCCACGCAAGGCAGGGGAGGGCATTGCATGGATCTATCCGACAGCCGTGACATCAAGGCATCGCCAGCCCATGTTTGGGCCGCCATTCTGGACCCCGATGTGCTCAAAGCCTGCGTACCGGGCTGCGAGTCGATGACAGGGTCGGTGGCTGACGGGTTTGAGGCGGTGGTGGTGCAAAAGGTGGGCCCGGTCTCTGCGCGCTTTACCGGTGTCGTGCAGCTGTCAGATATCGTCGAGGGGCAATCGCTGCGCATTTCAGGCGAAGGCAAGGGCGGGCCAGCCGGCTTTGCCAAAGGGGGGGCGAATGTCACGCTTGAACCGATCGAGGGCGGCACGCGGCTGACCTATGACGTCAAGGCCAATGTGGGCGGCAAGATCGCCCAGCTTGGCAGCCGGATTATAGATGGCTTTGCCAAAAAGATGGCGGACGAATTCTTCACGCGCTTTCAGGACGCGGTAGAGGGGCCTGATTCCGAAGAAGAAATCGCCGAAGAGACAACCGAAAAGAAGAAGGGATGGTTCAAGCGCATGATCGGCGCCTGAGCGACCCCCCAAGGCAAAAGACGACCCAGGGAGGATTGGGATGACGAAGATTTCGATGACCGTGAACGGCAAGGCCGTTTCAGGTGAGGTTGAAGGGCGCACACTTCTGTCGGCCTTTCTGCGCGAAGAGCTGGGCCTGCGCGGCACGCATATCGGCTGCGACACCAGCCAGTGCGGCGCCTGCGCGGTGCATCTGGACGGGCAGTTGGTAAAAAGCTGCACGGTGCTGGCGATGGATGCGGCGGGTGGCGCGGTCACCTCGATTGAGGGCATGCAGAACGCGGATGGCAGCCTGTCGGTGATTCAGGCGGCGTTTCAGGAACATCACGGGTTGCAGTGCGGTTTCTGCACGCCGGGCATGGTGATGGCAACGGCGGCGCTGTTGAAGGTGAACCCCAAGCCGACCGAGGCCGAGGTGCGCCATCATCTGGAAGGCAACATCTGCCGCTGCACAGGCTATCACAACATCGTCAAGGCGGTGCTGGCGGCCAGCGGGCAGGATGTATCTGCCATCGCTGCTGAATAACAAAATCAAAGACTTGGCGGGCGTCATTCACGCATCGCATTAACAACGGGAGGGTTGAACATGCCCAAAGATGGCATCGGCGCCAGCACAGTGCGGCGCGAGGACGTAAGGTTCCTGACCGGCAAGGGCCGGTACACGGCGGATATCAATCTGCGGCACCAGACCTATGCGGTATTCTGCCGGTCTGACATCGCGCACGGCCGGATCAACAGCATTGATACGGCGGCGGCCATGGCCATGCCGGGTGTGCTGGCGATCATGACAGGGGCTGATTTCGCGGCCATGGGCGGCAATCCGGCGGGTTGGCACATTCCCAGCCGTGACGGCAGCGCCATGCGCGAACCCAAGCGCCCGGTGCTGGCGCATGGCAAGGTGCGGCATGTGGGTGATGCCTATGCGATTGTCGTGGCCGAAACGCTGGAACAGGCGCGCGATGCGGCGGCGGCGGTGAACGCGGATATCACGGAACTGGAAGCCATCGTGGATATGGCCGCAGCCGTGGCAAATCCGGGCCACCGCGTGCACGATGAGATTGACGGCAACCTCGCCTTCGACTGGGGCTGGATCGAGGATAACCGGGCAGCCGTGGACGCAGCCTTTGCGGCGGCCCCGCATGTGACCACGCTGGAGCTGACAAACAACCGGCTGGCACCCAATGCGATGGAAACCCGCGCCTCGATCGGTGATTACGATCCCGGCACGGGCGATTACAAGCTGTACACGACCAGCCAGAACCCGCACCTTTCACGCCTGCTGATTGCGGCTTTTGTGATGGGCATTCCGGAAAACAAGCTGACGGTGGTTGCCCCCGATGTAGGCGGTGGCTTTGGGTCAAAGATCTATCACTACGGTGAAGAGGCGGCTGTGCTGGCGGCGTCCAAGGCGCTGGAGCGCCCGGTGAAATGGGTGGCGGACCGGTCCGAGGCGTTTCTGTCGGATGCCCATGGGCGCGACCATGTGACGAAAATCCAGCTGGCGCTGGACAAGCAGGGCAACTTCCTTGCGCTGCGCACGGAAACCCTGGCGAACGTGGGGGCTTACCTCTCGAACTTCTCGACCGCCACGCCCACCTTCCTGCACGGCACGCTGATGGCGGGGCCGTACCGCACGCCGCTGGTTTATGTGAACGTGAAGGCGGTCTTCACCAACACGGCACCGGTGGATGCCTATCGCGGGGCAGGGCGGCCCGAGGCGACCTATTCCATCGAACGCGTGATCGACAAGGCGGCGCATGAGCTGGGGCTTGACCCGCTGGCGATCCGCCGGCAGAATTTTATCCAGCCGGATCAATACCCTTACACCACGCCGGTTGGCCTTGTCTATGACACGGGCAACTATAACGCGACCCTGGACAAGATGATCGAACTGGCCGACATCGCGGGTTTTGAGAAGCGTGCGGCGGCATCGAAAGCCAAGGGCAAGCTGCGCGGCATCGGCTATTCCACCTGGATCGAGGCCTGCGGCATTGCGCCATCCAACCTTGTGGGCGTGCTGGGCGCGCGGGTGGGCCTCTATGATGCGGCGACCGTGCGGGTGAATGCCACGGGCAACATCAGCGTGATGACCGGCGCGCACAGCCACGGGCAGGGGCATGAAACGGTGTTCCCGCAGATCGTGGCGGATATGCTGGGCGTGCCGGCCAGCAGCGTGGATATCGTGCATGGCGATACGTCGAAGATTCCGTTCGGCATGGGCTCTTATGGCAGTCGCAGCCTTGCCGTCTGCGGCACGGCGATCACCAAGGCGGTCGACAAGATCATCGCCAAAGGCAAAAAGATTGCCGCCCATATGCTCGAGGCCGCCGAGGGCGATATCGAATTCAAGGACGGCAAGTTTTCTGTGGCAGGCACCGACAAGGCCAAGGCCTTTGGCGAAATCGCCTTCAGCGCCTATGTGCCGCACAACTACCCCTTGGAAACGCTGGAACCGGGGCTGGAAGAGACGGCCTTTTATGACCCGGCGAACTTCACCTATCCGGCGGGTGCCTATGCCTGCGAGGTGGAGGTGGACCCTGATACCGGCAAGGTCACGGTGGAATCCTTCACCTGTGCGGATGATTTCGGCAATGTGATCAACCCGTTGATCGTGCAGGGGCAGGTGCATGGCGGGGTGGCCCAAGGCATCGGACAGGCGCTGCTGGAAAACGTGGCCTATGATGCGCAGGGGCAGCTTTTGTCAGGCTCGTACATGGACTACACCATGCCGCGCGCGGATGACCTGCCCTTCTACACGGTGGATCACAGCTGCAACACGCCCTGCACGCACAATCCGCTCGGCGTGAAAGGCTGTGGTGAGGCGGGGGCGATCGGCTCACCGCCTGCCGTGATCAACGCCGTGGTCAACGCGCTGCAGCGCGGTGGGCACAAGGCTGTAACGCATATTGAAATGCCTGCGACGCCTGCGCGCGTCTGGGCGGCGATGAACGCATAAGGGGCTGGGATCATGCATAATTTTGACTTTGTGAAACCGGCCACCGTGGCAGATGCCGCCCGCGCGCTGTCGGCAGATGGCGCGCAGGCGCTGTCAGGTGGGCAAACACTGCTGCCCACCATGAAGGCGCGGCTGGCGCAGCCTTCGGTGATTGTGTCGCTGACCGGCATTTCTGAAATCAAGGGCGTTTGCGCCGTGGATGGCGGCGTGTCGGTCGGCGCGGCCACACCGCATGCGGTCGTGGCGGCAGAGGTTGGCAAATACTATCCTGCGCTCGCCAAACTCGCAGGCGGGATCGGTGACCCCGCCGTCCGCAGCCGGGGCACGCTGGGCGGCAGCCTTGCCAACAATGACCCGGCGGCCTGCTACCCCTCTGCCGTGCTGGCATCGGCCGCCGTGGTGCATACCAACAAGCGCAAGATCGCGGCGGATGACTACTTTCAGGGCATGTTCAGCACGGCGCTGGAGGAAGGCGAGATCATCACCTCCGTCACCTTCGCCATCCCGGAAAAGGCAGCCTATGTGAAATTCGACCAACCCGCCAGCCGCTTTGCCCTGACCGGCGTCTTTGTGGCCAAACACAAAGGCGGCGTGCGCGTGGCGGTCACGGGCGCATCGAACAACGGCGTCTTCCGCTGGACCGAGGCCGAAGCGGCGCTCAGCGCCAGTTTCGCGGCCAGCGCGGTTGAGAGCCTGACCGTGTCAGCCGAGGACATGATCAGCGACCTTCACGGATCGGCCGCCTATCGCGCCAATCTGGTGAAAGTGCTGACCAAACGCGCAGTGACTGCGGCGCACTGAACCAACCGGCACGTTGCCGCATTTTTGGTCCATAAATATCCCACGGGGGGTGCGGGGGGTGTGAAACCCCCCGCTTCTGGCGGTGGGGTGCGGGGGGTGTGACCCCCCCACTTCCGTTTGCAAAAGGCGTCACCGCCCCGTCACAAAAGCGCGTTAATGCCGCAGGTGCAGGCAAAGCGCTTGGGGGTTGCCACACCCGTAACGCCATATATAGTCTGCCACGAGAACGGGCCTTTGGCGCCCTAGGCGCAAGGCTCCGTCAGCGGAACGGAAGGTGCGTTGAATGGACGGCGACTTCAGGACCCAATTTGTGCGCGACCCTGCGGCGCTGAAGCATTTTCCGGCGCTTGTGCTGAATGCCGATTACCGCCCGTTGTCATACTACCCGCTGTCGCTGTGGCCCTGGCAAGAGGCGGTCAAGGCCGCCTACCTGGACCGGGTTGAAATCGTCGCGGAATATGAACAGACGGTGCGCAGCCAAAGGGCCGAGTTCCGCATTCCGTCAGTCGTCGTTCTCAAGGACTACGTCCGCCCGCAGAAAAAGGTCGCCTTTACCCGGTTCAACCTGTTCCTGCGCGATGCCTTCTGCTGCCAATATTGTAATGCCAAGGGCGATCTGACCTTTGATCATGTGGTGCCGCGTTCGCGCGGTGGCAAAACCACATGGGAAAACGTCGTGGCGGCCTGTTCACCCTGCAATCTGCGAAAGGGGTCACGGTCGCTCAAGCAATCGGGCCTGAGCCTTAATCGCATTCCACGCGCGCCAACGGCCGAGGAAATGCAGGCGCATGGCCGCCGCTTTCCGCCGAACTACCTGCATGAAAGCTGGATGGATTTCCTGTATTGGGACGCAGAGCTTGACGCTTGACGCAGGCGGCCGGAATTTTCGAAAATTCCGGACCGATTTTTTCAAAAAAATCGGCGCCTAACCCAGCCGCCCTGCGCGGCCGCCCCGGCGTTTGGTCAGGTTGGCCGCGCGCAAGGGCAGTTGGGCCATCAGGTCTGCGCGCGCTTCATGTGTCATCCGTGACCATGTGCTGATTTCGTCAATCGAGCGGTAGCAACCGATGCAGATCCGCGCTTCGGGATGAACGACACACAGCTTCACGCAAGGCGATTGCACCTCGTCGCGCGCCCAGATGTCATCGTCCTTCATTCAGCACCTTTCATATGTTGCATGCGGTCCAGCAGGCCCTGCAAGATATAGCTTGCGGCCACAGCATCAATCACCTCTTTCCGACGCTTTCGTGACGCATCCGCCTCCAACAGTGCCCTTTCTGCCGCAACCGTTGATAACCGCTCATCCCAAAAGGCGATCGGCATTTCTGTCAGGCGTTCCAGATTGCGCGCAAAGGCCTGTGTCGACTGCACGCGCGGGCCGCTGCTGCCATCCATGTTCAAGGGCAGGCCCAGCACGATACCCGCAGCCCCGCGCGCCGCAAGCAGGGCCAGCAGTTGCCGCGCATCTTCGGTGAACTTGGCCCTGCGGATCACCTCCACCGGCGTTGCCACGACGCGGCGCAGGTCTGACAAGGCGACGCCGATGGTCTTATCGCCCAGATCAAGCCCGGCAATCGCCTTGTTGGGGGGAAGGGCTGCCAGAAAATCCTCGACGTTTGGCAAGATCACGGTGCGGCCGCCGCGTCAATGATGGTCAGCGATTCGGCATCCCCGGCAAAGACCGTGCGCGCCTCGGCAAGAATGGTGGCCGCACGATCGGTCTCGCCCAGCACTTGCAACGCATCGATCAGCTGCGCCCATTCCCTTGCCGTGCCGCCCTCAGTCGCCAAGCGGTCTGACAGTTGCGTCACCATGCCTGCGATCATCGCAGCGCGGTCTTCAGCCGTCATGTCTGCCGCCGCCGCAATATCGGCGGCACTCGGGCCGGTCAGGGTGAAATCCACCCCCGCCCGCGCGGCCATATCCGGCATCCTTGCGCGAAAGGCTGCCACCCAAGGCTGATCGGCCAGCCCATCGGCCAAAGGCCGCCACATCCGGAAGCCCAGATCATAGCGGCCAACCTGGCCCAGCATCAGACCTGCATAGAACCGCGCCGTCTCGTTCATCGGGTCCAGGGTCAGTGCGGCGGTCAACACATCCTCGGCCTCGGGCGAAACATAGCCGCCCGCTGCAGCGATCATCATTTCCGCCAGATCCGCATGGTCCTGCGCCGTCACGGCCGTGGCCTTTGCCCTGATCAGCGCCTGCTGTGCTGCCAGTGCGGCATCAAGATTGCCAAGACTTGCCTCGTTGCGCGCCAGCAGCGCCAACCCCGTGATGTCATCCGGCCGGCTGGCCACAGCCGCCCGCAGCCGTTCCATCAGTGCGGCAAATTCGGCATCCGGCACCCGTGGCGCGGGCAATGTCACGCTGGCCACCGCCGTTGCCTGATCCGGGCGCGCGGCACGCAGGGCCTCGGCCTCGGCGATTCGTGTCATCAGCGGCACATCAGGATATCCCGGTGCCCCCAGCCAAAGATAGCCGCCCGCTGCCCCGGCCATGGCCAGCACCACGCCTGTCACCAGCGCTGCGGCACCCGGTTTTGCCGTCATAGCCGCAGCGCTGCGCGCGGAATCGGCCGAAAGCAGCCGTCGCTGCACCTCGGTCCGCAGGCGCGCGGCCTCGTCTGCCGCCAACACACCACGCGCCACGTCGCGGTCAATCTCGGCCAGTTGATCGCGGTAGACATCCAGCGTGACCTCGGCCTGCCCCACCGCGCCCGGGGTCTGCCGCAGCACGCGCAACAGCACGGCCGCCGTCGCCCCGGTGATCACCACCGCCGCCAGCCAGAACTGCCAATCCGCCATCATGCCCTATCCTTATCGCCTGCGCCTGTGATCTAGTCGCTTTTGCGCGGATTCAAAACCCCATGGGCAGGGAACTTGGTCGCATAACGACACAAGGGCGTCACTTTTGTCCCATTGCGCCGCGCCTTGGGCGGGCTATAGCTGTCGCGTTCTTGCCATGAGGGGCCGATGAAACGCTATTCCGTTTTTGCCATCGCGCGCGAGGCGATGCGCCACCATACCGGCTGGGACCGGGCCTGGGCCAAGGCGCAACCCAAGGCGCAATATGATGCGATCATCATCGGGGCGGGCGGGCATGGGCTGGCCTCGGCCTATTACCTGGGCAAGAACTTTGGCATCACGAACGTCGCGGTGATCGAAAAGGGCTGGCTGGGTGGCGGCAATACCGGGCGCAATACCACGATCATCCGCAGCAATTACCTGCAGGATCCATCCGCGGCGATCTATGAAAAATCCCGCAGCCTGTATGAGACGCTGTCGCAAGACTTCAACTACAACGTGATGTTTTCCCCGCGTGGCGTGATGATGCTGGCGCAAACACATCATGAGGTGCG
>JALOSO010000030.1 GCA_025458385.1 Paracoccaceae bacterium
CCGCGCGGGCTGATCCATGTCATCGGGCTGTTGTAGGGTTTGGCGTTGGCCTTGCCCGGGGCCAGCAATCCGCCGCCCAGAATGGTGGTGGTCACAAGGCCGCTTGCGCTGACTTGCAGCAGACGGCGTCGGGTCAGGGTGTTGGTCATGATCGGGTCTCCTCCCAGTTTTGTTTGGTTGTGGTCTTGTTGGACTTGTGCGCCCCGCGCGGTCAGCTTTCCCAACCGGCCAGCTTTTTCCCCAGCCAGAAGAAAAACGCGTAGATGGTGATGCCGGTCACGGCGAGGATCAGGATGCAGGCAAAGAATTCAGGCATGCGCAGGGTGGATGAGTAGGTGGTCAGGCGGCTGCCAAGGCCGAACCCACCGCCCGACATTTCGGCGCCGACAGCCGTGATCATGCCGAAGATGGCGCCGATCATCAGGCCGACGATGACCATCGGCATGGCCATTGGAACGCGGATTTTCGTGAAAATCTGCAGGGTCGATGCGCCGCAGGACCGCGCAAGGGCGATTTTCATCGTGTCCACGCGACGAAACCCGGTGGCTGCATTGATCATCACCATCGGGCCGGAGGCCAGCGCCACGGCGATGATGCGGGGGGCATAGCCAAAGCCGAAATTCAGGATCAATAGCGGCACCAAGGCCAGCATCGGCGTGGTCACCAGCAGCAGAATGTAAGGTGTGATCACCTTTTCCACGAAGGGGAATTGCGTGATGACCGCCGCCAGAACCAGTCCGACCGACGCCCCGATGGCATAGCCCGCGAACAGCTCGACCAGTGTATAGCCATAATGCTGGCCGATGGTCGCCATTTCGGATGACGCAAAGACCGCGCCGATGGCAGAGGGTGTGGGCAGGATGAATTGCGGGACGTCAAAGGCGCGGAGCAGGAATTCACCACCCCCGATGACGATGAACGCGACAGCGATAATCGCGACCACTTCGCGCATGCCCTGCCCGCCCAGTCCGCTGGCAAGGCCCGTCGGGCTGGCAAGCCCGGCATTGTTGTTTGACTGGCTCATGCTGCCCCCCTTGCCGCATTCGGCACTTTTGGCTGATGCTGGATGTCGTGCTTGATGAGGTTGACCAGATCGAAGAACTCGCGCGTTTCCATCAGGTCCAGTGACCGGGGGCGCGGGAAAGGCACGTCGATCACACGCGAAATTTGGCCCGGGCGTGCCGACATGATGTACACCTTGTCGGCCAGAAACACGGCCTCGGCGATGGAATGGGTGATCAGGATCACCGTCTTGCGCGATTCCAGCCAGATTTCCTCGACCAGCTTGTTCATCTCGTCGCGGGTAAAGGCGTCCAGCGCGCCAAAGGGTTCGTCCATCAGAAGAACCGTGGGATCGCTGGCCAGTGCGCGCACGATGGACGCGCGTTGCTGCATGCCGCCGGACAATTCGCGCGGCATCCTGTCGCCGAAACCGCCAAGGCCCACGCGGTTCAGCAGGCTGTCGATCCGCGCCGCATCGGGGCGGCGATGCCGGATTTCGAAGGGCAGTTCGATGTTCTTGCGGATGGACCGCCATGGCAGCAGGTTCGCCTCCTGGAACATCATGCCGATGCTGGGGTGTGGGCCGGTGATGAATTCATCGCCAAGGGCAATCGCGCCGGACGTCAGTTTGTGCAGCCCGGCGATGGACCACAGAAGGGTGGTCTTGCCACAGCCCGATGGGCCGACGATCGAGATGAATTCGCCCTGCCGCACCGTCAGATCAACATCCTTCAGCGCATGCACGCCGCCCGTCTGGGTGCCGTAGGTCTTGGTTGCCCCCCGGACATTCAGGGCCTTGTCGGTGGTCTGGTTCATCGCAGCCTCCCTTGGCGCAAGTCTTCCCCGGCCCCCGGATTTCGGTCCGGGGCGGGCTTTGTCTTGTTTGTCTTGGTCAGTCAGACAGCAGTTCGGTCAGATAGCGGTTGACCTGTTCCATGTATTCCGGCGCGAACCCGTTCAGGCCCATGTGGCCTTCGGGTGACCCGATCACCCGCAGTTGCGCGCCGGGGATCAGGCGGCAGTCGGCCTCGCATTCGCCGGGCGGAAAGAACATGTCGTGGCTGATCGGCAGGATCATCGTGCGCGCGGTGATCCGCGCCAGCGCTGCGGCCAGATCGCCGCCCGCGTGGCGTGAGACGTCAGCGCGCTGCCATTTGTGCATCTGCGTCAGCAGGGCGTGCGGGTCCATCGGCTCGAAATACGCTTTCATCACGCCGTTGATGAAATCATCCAGCGATGACATGCCGATCACGCTGCGCCAGCGTTCGGTCTGATAGAATTCGGCCGACCAGCCCGCCGTTGCAACGATCCGCGCCATCCGGTCCATCCCGGCGCGCAGGTCCGTCCCTGCGGTGTACCAGCCGCCAGCCCATGCCGGGTCTGACGTGATCGCCTCGATCAGCGTTTCGATGAAAACCTGCTGATGAAAGGAAATCTTTGCCGTGGCCGCGATGACGGCAGCCCGCGCGACCATATTCGGGTAGGTAACGGCCCATTCATAAACCTGCTGCCCGCCCATCGACCCGCCAACGACAAGGGCCAATTCGTGAATGCCAAAGACTTCGGTCAGCAAGCGGTGCTGCGCCGCAACGTCATCGCTGATCGACAGTTTGGGAAACTTTGCCATCGCCTGCGGTGCGGGCGTGTTGTGCGGGGAAGACGACACCCCGCTGCCCAACTGATCGACGATGATGATGAAATACCGATCAGGGTTCAGCGCATGATCTGGCCCGACATAGACATCCTGCATCACCTTGCCGGTGCCGGAAAACCATGTCGTCACCAGAACCGCGTTCGACTTGTCCGCGTTCAGCGTGCCCAAGGTGCGGTAGGCCAGTTTCGCCCCGCGCAACGTCTCGCCGCAGGTCAGGATCAGGTTGCCCAGATCAAACAGCCTGAAATCGCCCTGCATGGCTGGGCCGTAGAACGGATTGTCGATCATCGTCTCCCCCCTTTCCACCGGACGCCCCTCCTCGGGTGAACCGGCAGTGCACAATGATGTGCGTACCTCAAGGGGAATACTGCGGAACTGCCCGTGCAGGATATCGCGAAGGTTCGCGATATGTGGAGGGGTCAGATCAGGCTGGACCGGGACAAGAGGTGGATCAGTGCCGCCGTGCTGGTGGCACCCGTCTTTTCGCGGATGCTGCGCAACTGGTGGTCAATGGTGGAAAACGACCGCCCGCGTTGACGCGCGATTTCCTTGTAGCTGAGGCCGCGCGCGACCAGCCGCGCCACCGCGACCTCTGACGGGGTCAGGGATGCAGCCCCCTTTGCGGCGGGGCCAGATATGGTCCGCGCGACAAAGATCACCGGCCCCAGAACATCTGCGACCGTCTGTTCAAAGCAATCGTAAAGGCCAGACTCTGTGGGAACAAGATGCTCGGTCCAGTCGGCGCAGATCAGTCCATAGCGGTCCTGCCCTGACCGCAGCGCCCAAGCGAACTTGGACCGGGTTTTTGCCCCCGACATTCTGTTACGCATCTTTTCCGATACGCGGGCATCCTGTTTGATATCCGCATAAACAAGCGGCTTGGGGTTACGCCACATCGCCTGCATCATCGCGTCGCGGTTATCGACCGGCTTGCCTGCGAAGGATGGAACATCATGATCGCCTGCCTTGGCCTCGGCAAAGCCGGGAAAGTATTCGGCCGCATGGTGTTCACCAAATCCGGTATCAACGCGGTGGCACCGCAGTTCCGCTTGCAACCAACCGGTGGCAATGGACCAGCACCCCGAAAGGTCATCCAGATGCAGCAACATATGCGCTGCAAGATCGCGGGCAGGTTTGTATCGCACGGTGGCACGGTCAAGCAGTGCGGCGCGCAAATGCCTTTGGGCGGCCAGAACATCACTGGCGAGGTCCCCGGACAAGGCGCGATCTTGCAGGATTTGAACGCCCTTTCGCTTGCAACACTGGCCTCAAAGGTGGCAGAAGCCTATGCCAATCACTGCAAAAGTCAAATCACCGGCGCGGTGGCGCATCGCCTGTCGCAATATTTGTGGCCCGGGATCAGGCACCAGCCTTTCCCGGACCACATCAACGCCTGCTGGGAGGAACAGGCGATGAGGGTTATTCGGCAAGCATGGGCTTTACCGATGCTGCGACAGCCGCACCGATTGCGGCATGCTGATCTGCAGACATATGCACGCCATCGACCCCGTCGATCCGTGCCACGGTTGCCGCATCCAAGAACGCAAAGCCCGCAGCCTGTGCCAGCGGGCCCAACACGCCGGCAAGTTCGTTGGATTTGCGGATGCTGTCATCCGGGAACATCGCCTGCAGCCAATCGACATCGGCGATCTGGCCAAGTGGTGGCGGGGCAACGATCAGCACCTTGGCCGGCGCATATGATGTGGCGACACCGCTGGATTTCTGCACCTCGGATGCCAGTTGCAGGATATCAAGGCTGATATCGAGGGGCGATTGGCCAAAGCCTGGCTTCACGTCATTGGTGCCAAGCATGATGATGACAAGGTCCAGCGGCATATGGGTTGCAAGGGCGGCAGGCAGGTATTCCAGCCCGTTCAGCCCCGCCCCACCCAGCCCCAGTGACGGGTCATCCGTCGCAGCTGTGCGGGCCGACAAGGATTCCTCGATCACCACATAGCCATCGCCCAGGGCCGCATCCATCACACCCGGCCAGCGGATGGCGGCGTCATAGCGGGTTGTGGGCACGATCGTTTCTTGCGGCACCCCGCCCCACGAATTGGAATCGCCGAAGACCATGATCCGTTTATCCTCGGCCATGGCAGCGGTTGCCATCATGCCAAAGGCCAGCACGGCGAAGGTTTCTGTAAGCATCGTTGTCATGTAATCGATCCTTTGTTGGAAACAGGTTTCGTCGGGCAACAGGTCGGGCAACAGAAGGCCGGGCACTCCCCAGTGCCTTCTTGTGGTCTCTCGGTTTGGTGGTGGCTGTCAGGCCTTTAGCATCGCGGCCACCTTTGCCGCTAAAGCCTTGCCAAGCGCATGGTTGTTTTCAACCGTGAAGTGGATGCCGTCGCAGCCATCGGTGGTCGTTACCGAGCCTGCGTCAAAGAAACCCACCTTCATGAAGTCAGCCATGGCGCTGTATTGCCCGGCCAATGCGGCAGTCTTTTCGCGCCCGCCTTCGAACAGGCCATCAAAGAACGGGTGCGGCATGGGGGCCAGCGGTGGCGGGGCGACAACCAGTGTCTTCGGGGCCGGATAGGCGGCGCCAACACCCCCGGCAGAAGCGTAAATCTGCCCCACCAGCTTGGCCATGCCAGTTGCAATCTCAAAGGGCGTGCGGCGGAAATAGGTTTTCGTGTCATTGGTGCCCAGCATCACGATCACAAGGTCCAGCGGCAAATGGCTGGCAAGGGCGGAGGGCAGGTAGGCGCTGCCGTTCAGGCGTGGATCGTTCGGGTCATCAAGGCTGGTGGTGCGGGCGCTGAGGCCTTCTTCAATGATGTGGTAGCCATCGCCAAGGGCGGCGGCCATGGCCCCGGTCCAACGGTCGCGGTACGGATAGCGCAGTGTGGGCGCGCCCTCGGCGACGGGGATCCAGCCCCAGGTCAGACTATCGCCATAACACAGAATGGATTTCTGTTCGGTCATTCGGTTTCTCCCCCGTTCTGAATGTCAGCCGCGCTTACTGCGCCAGCCATAAAGGATTGCGGCCATCAGGATGATCACGCCCTGGGCGATCAGTTTGCCGGGGTCGTCGATGCCGAACACGGTCATCACCACGAACAGTAGGGCAAAGGACAGCACGCCAAAGAACGGCCCCCAGACACCACCCTCGCCCCGGCCAAAGACCACGCCGCCAAGGATGGTGGCGGCCACCGCCAGAATCGGCAGGTCCAGCCCCACCCGCACTGACCCCACCGCGATGGACCCGGTCTGCACCAGGGCTGCCACAGCCGCGATCAGCCCGGCCAGGACATGCGCTGCCACCACCGTGCGTTCCACCGGCACACCGGAAAAGGCCGCCGCTTCGGCGTTTTCGCCCACGGCTTCAACATAGCGTCCATAGACGCTGCGTTGCAGGGCCAGCCACATCAGTGCAGTACAACCCAACCAGAACAGAACAGGCAGTGGCAGGGGGCCATACTTGATGTCGAAAATCTCATTCATGTATTTCGGCACATCGCCGGGCGGCTTGCCCGACGACAGGAACTGCACCAGCCCGACCAGAATGATGCTGACCGCCAGTGTGACGATCACCGCCGACACGCGGCGTTTGGCGACCATATAGCCGTTCAGCAGCCCTACGGCGCCGCCGATGGCCAAGGCCATGAGGATGAACATCAGACCCGACGCCTCGGGGAAGGTGCGGGAGGTGATGATGTAGTTGATCAGCAGGATCACGCCGCCGCCCGACAGGTCAATCGACCGCACGCGCATGACCAGAAGTTGCCCGAGCACCAGAATGCCCAAGGGCACGACCTGCCGTACGAAGATGCCCAAAACATTGGGGTTCAGCATGTTGGGCCGTGCGATCCACAGCACCAGCAACAGCAGGGCAAAGACGTAATAGGCGGGTGGCACAGCAGCCAGACGGCGAAGCACAGGGTTCATGGTCAAAGCCCCATCTTCTTGCGCGATTGCAGCCCGACGATGGCCAGCAGCAGCCCGCCCTTGATCGCCGTCTGCACAAAGGGCGAGATATTGGCCATGTTCATGCCGTTGGCCAGCAGCGCCAGGATCACCGCGCCCAGCACCGTGCCATGCAGACTGCCCACGCCGCCCGAAAGCTGCGTGCCTCCGATGGCGGCGGCGGTAATCGCGTCAAGCTCGAACAACAGCCCCACGTTCGGATCACCCGATACGATGCGCCCCGCCAGAAACACGCCTGCAAGCGCGGCAAACAGCGAACAGGCCACATAGGCCAGCACGATATTGCGATCCACCCGGATGCCAAAGTTGCGCGCGGCATCCTCCATCCCCGCCGCCACGCCGCCGCCGATGCCGAACAGGTGCAGGCCGAACCGCGTGCCATACAGCAGCTTTGCCGCCAGCCCGATGGCGATAACGCCCCAGAACACGGGCATGGGCAGGCCCAGAAAACTGCCCTGCACGGCAGAGATGATGATCTGCGGAATATCACCGCCAGACACCGGGCGCAGGATGCGGGTGATGCCCAGCAGGATGTATTGCATGGCCAGCGTGGCGATGATCGGGTGCACGTTCAGGCGTGTGATGACCAGCCCGTTGATCAGCCCGACTAGCCCAGCCAGCACAAACACTGCCGGGATCAGCACCACCGCCGGCGCGTCCAGCGACAAGATCGCCGTGGAAAAGCTGATGACGGACCCGACCGAAAGATCAAGCCCGCCGACAATGATCACGAACAACTGCCCGATGGCGGCAATCAGCAGCGGCATGGCCTGCGCGACAAGGTTGAACAGGTTTTCGCGCGTGGCGAACTGTTCAGTCGCCAGGGTCAGCACTGCCACCAGCAGCACCACAATCACCAGCGGCACACCCCACAACCCATTGCGGCTGCGCCTGGTGGAAAACCCGGAACGCAAGAACGCGATCATGCGGCGACCCCTTCGGTTGTCAGGGCGGCAGCAAGGATGCCGTGTTCAGTGGCCTGCCCGGCGGGCATTTCTGCCACCACCGTATCGCCATGCACGATCGCCAGCCGGTCACACAGCCCGATCAGTTCCACGGTCTCGCGCGAGGTCACAAGGACCGCGCCGCCCGCATTGGTGAAATCGCGCAAGAGGCCATAGATTTCCGACTTGGCGCCGATATCGACGCCCCGCGTGGGTTCCTCAATCACCAGCACCTTGAGGCCCTGTGCCAGATACCGGCCCAAGAGCACTTTCTGCTGATTACCCCCTGACAGCGCCCCGACCGGCGTGGCGGGGCTGGCTGTTTTGATGCGCAGCGCGTCCGACATCCGCTGCACCACGTCGCGCAGGGCGCGGGCGGGCGCGACGGCGGGTTTTTCGGCATGCAAGCCGATCACCAGATTGGCCGCAACTGACAAGCCCAGCATCAGCCCTTCTTCCTTGCGGTCCTCGGGCACGAAACCCAGTCCCAGTCGCGCCATGCTGCGGATACCGTTGGCGCGGTTAGGGAATTTCAGCGCCTGCCCGTGCAGGTGCAAGCTGCCGCCAAAGACCGGATGCCGCCCGATCAGCGCGCGCATGATGCGTTGCTGGCCCTGCCCTTCCAGCCCCGCCAGCCCCAGAATTTCGCCTTGGTGCAGGGTCAGATCAAAGGCACGTGCCTTGGGCGCGGCCTTGAAGCCCCGCAACTCCAGCACAGGCTGAGCCAGATTGCCCGCCCGCGCTGGAAACAGATCGGCCAGTTCGCGCCCCACCATCATGGCGATCAGCTGATCGGGCGTTACATCGGCAATGGCGCGTGTCCCGACATACTGGCCGTCCTTCAGCACCGTCACCTCGTCGCAAATCCCGAAAATCTCGTCCATCCGATGCGAGATATAGACAATCACCCGTCCCTTGGCCCGAAGGTTCCGGATGCTGCGGTTCAGCACCTCGACATCCGCTGCGTTCAGCGCGGCTGTGGGTTCATCCAGGATCAGCACAGAAGCGTCAGCCTTGATCCCATGGGCGATTTCCACGAATTGGCGTTCCGCAATCGTCAAGGTGGATACCAGTTGATCGGGGTCCAGCTTCAGGTCCAGTTCTGCCAAAGCCGCCGCCGTTTCCGCCCGCATCCGGCGACGATCAGGCGCGCCGGTTCGCGTCTGTGGTTCGCGGCCCAGAAACATGTTTTCGGCAATGGTCAGGTTCGGCAGCAGCGACAGTTCCTGAAACACAGTCGAAATGCCCGCCGACAGCGCCTCTCGCGGTGAGGGCAGGTTCAGATCAACGCCATTCATGCGGATCAGCCCTTTGTCGCGTTTATGAACGCCGGCCAAAATCTTCATCAGGGTGGATTTCCCCGCCCCGTTCTCGCCCATCAGCGCATGAACAGACCCCGGACGCAGGCATAAAGACACGTCCCGCAAGACGCGGTTGGGACCGAATGCCTTCGAGATGCCGCGCATCTCGACCAGATACTCCTGCTGTCCGTCAAACATGGCGTTCCCCCCTTGGCCGCGGCACGGGGCGCGATCTTCACCGCCCCGCGCCAGTTCTCGCGCCTGTCAGTTACCGTAAAGCTCGATCAGCTTTTCTTCCGGCAACTCGCTGGGCCACCAGACGTTCGCTGACAAGTCCGCGCGATAGGCGGCAGCGGCGCGGTCACGATCCCAACCAGCCGGGTTATAGTCATAGTGCTTGAACAGCTCCTTGCCTTCCAGCAGGGCCACTGCCGCGCGGACACCGGCCGCACCCTGCGAGGGGCTGTATTCTGCCGAGATCGACTCATATCCTTCGGTCGTCCACTGGCCAAAGAAGCCATTGTTCCCTTCGCCCGAAATCGGCGGAATGGGCGCGCCAAAGGCCTTGAACACATCCACACAAGCGCGCGTCATGTCCGCACCTGATGACCAGATGCCATCAACATTCGGGTCGGCCAGATACAGCGTTTCGCACACCTTCTTGCCGGTGTCATATTGCCAGTCGCCATTCTGCTCGGCCACGATCTGGATGTTCGTGCCTTCCAGCGATTGCATCAACCCGTTGTAACGGTTGGTATCCTCTGGGTGGCCTGCGAGGCCGCGCAGCACCCAGATCTTGCCGTCATTGCCGACCTGTTCCACCAGCCAGTCACCCATGACCTTGCCGAAATGTTCGGCCCCGCCCTGAATTTCCGTGGTGAAAGCGTCAGATTCAATCCGCCCGGTGTGCAGGATCACTGGAATACCCGCCGCCACGGCCTTTTCGATGCTGGCGTTGGCCGAGGTCGAGGTGACGGGCTGCACGATGATCGCATCGACGCCCTGCGCAATCAGGTCTTCGATATCGGCGACCTGCTTTTCCTGATCGAATGCGGCATCAAGGATGATCAGCTTTTCGATACGGCTGTCTTTGGCCGCCGCAGCCTCGGTCTCATGCGCCACTTGCACCGTCCAGGTATTGGCGTTCACGCCAAAATGGCTCATCCCGATCACCCATGGGCCCTCTTTGGCAAAGGCCCCCGCCGGCACGACGGTCGTGTCGGTCGTGCTGGGCGTCACACCGTCCATCAGGAACACTTCTTCGGCCATTGCGGCACCCGACAGCGCCGTTGACAGGACCAGACCTGTCAGGACTCCCTTCAGAAAATTCGAACGCATCTTCTTCCTCCGTTGCTGGCCCTGTTCCGCGTGCGGGGCCCTGTTGGTTTCCTTGTCCGGTCCGACCGGCGGCACATGCAGGCAAAGCGCATCCGACAAGCCAACAAGGCTTGGGCCAGTGAAACCACCGGTTCAGACAGGATTCCCCCACATCTGCAGACCGCGCTCGTCTCCTCCGGCCGGGTCCGCATGGGGCATCAAAAGCAGATCGATAACGATCCGTCAACACTTATTCAGAGTGAATGAATATGTTGAAGCACTTGCTTGTCGCGCGGTTTTCCAGTTATTTACGCAAGAAAGCTGAAGGTGAACGGGGGGCCAAAACATGCGGACAGTCTTGTGCTTTGGCGATTCCAACACCCACGGCCAGATTCCGGGCAAAGGCCCGCTTGACCGATTCGGGCGGGATGCGCGGTGGCCCGGTGTGATGGCAGCAGCACTTGGCCCCCGCTGGTATATCATCGAAGAGGGTCTGAGCGGGCGCACCACGGTGCGCGACGACCCGATCGAGGGCAAGCACAAGAATGGCCGCCGTTACCTGACGCCCTGCCTGCAAAGCCACGCGCCGATTGACGTGGTGATCCTGATGCTTGGCACGAATGACCTGAAACGCCGTTACTTCCAGACAGCACCAGAGGTGGCCATGGGCATCGGATGCCTGATCTATGACATCAAGGAATTGTCGCCCGGCCCCGGCGGCCATGTGCCCGAGATCCTGGTCGTCGCGCCGCCCCCTATGTTAGACGATCTGCACGAATGGTCCGGTGTCTTTGAAGGCGCGCCGGAAACGTCGCACAAACTGGCGCTGGAGTTCGAGATTCAGGCTGATTCGAAAGAGGTGCACTTTTTTGACGCGGCCACTGTTTGTGCCTGTGATCCGGCCGACGGCTTTCACTTGTCGGCCGAGGCGCACCACGCCTTAGGCCTCGCGCTGGCCAGTGAAGTCCTGGCCATGGGATGGCCAGCCGCATGACATGCCTTCGCCCGAAAGGGGCCGCCCATGCCTGACATGCGCTTTGCCCCACCAAACCCGATCCGCATCGCCGACCGCGCCGCCGGGCTGAACGCCGTCAGCGTGCGCAGTTACAACGAACGGCTGGTGCTTTCGATGCTGTTGCAGCACGGCAGCACGACGCGGTTTGACATTGGCGAAAAGACTGGCCTTTCGGCGCAAACCGTCTCGGTCATCGTCCGATCACTGGAACAGGAAGGGCTGGTGACGCGCGGTGAGGCGCAACGCGGCCGCATGGGGCCGCCGACCATTCCGATGGGCCTGAACCCCGAAGGCGCCTACTCGCTGGGCGTCAGCATCGGCTTTCGCACCACCGAAATCGTTCTGATCGACTTCGTCGGAAACATCATCGACAGCGCCACACTGCGCCACGACACGCCGGGTGCGGATCATGTCCACCCTGACCTGCAATCCACCCTGGACGGTGTTCTGGGCAAGCTTGCCAAGGCCCGCCGCCGCCGCGTGGCGGGCGTCGGCCTTGCCCTGCCCGAAGGCTTTGGCGACACGACAGAGCTGGCGGCCTTCAGGACCTGGGTCGAGACCGAATTGGGGCTGGAGCTCTTTGTCCAAAATGACGTGACCGCTGCGGCAAACGGCGAAAGCCTGTTCGGCGTGGCGCGCGAGCTGGACAACTACCTGCTGTTTTACATCGGGGCCAAGGTGCATTCCCGGCTGGTGCTGAACCACCAGATCCACCGAAGCGGCATCAGCACGGCACATGACTTCGGCCTGCTGCATTTCGAACGCGCGCTTGGGGCGAATGGTGTTTCGACCGAAGACCTTTGGCGTCTGGCGCAAGGCTCTGCCAACTATGCACAGGCCGTGCAGGGCTGGCAGGCCGACTGCGTTGCCTTCCTTGCGTCAAAGGTGCGCGAGGCGCGGCAGTTTGTCGATGTGAACACGGTCGTCCTGTCGACTTATGCGCCGCGCGACCTGTGCCAAGGCTTGTGCGATGCGCTGATGGTAAAGGAAGAAGGGCTGACCGCCCTTGTCGGTGCGTTGCAACACGCGCCCAAGGCCATCGGCGCTGCCAGCCTGCCCTATGCGTCGCGCTTTACGGTTGGGGCCTGAAACCGCGGACTGGGACACGAATGCCTTGATCCCTTTCCCTGTCATGCACGGGGCGGTCGCAGGACAGGCAGCGCAAAGGCCGCCGCGCAGGAAAGCGCGCCAAAAGCGCCGAGAATTGCAAGGAGGATAGGTTCCCCAGTCGCAGCCACGACCCCAAGCGGGGCGCCAAGTGCCGTCCCTATACCCGTCCCCACTGCCAGGATGCCAAAGCGGCTGGCGACATCGCGGCCGTTGGCATGGCGTGCCGTCAGGATATCGGCTGCCGCAGTGACCGCCGTTTCTGCCATCGAAAGCGCCATGATAAGCAGCAACAGACCGGAAAGTGCTACGGATGAGTCAAGCAGGCCGACCGAAATCGCGGCGATAGCACAGCCCACGATCAGGATCGGACGCGGCCCATACCTTTGCAGCGCTGGTAGGATCAGCGGAACCACGACGAAGCCGACAAGACCATTGATCAGGATGACCGACTGGGCCCATGCCTCAGAACCGCCGGCCTTGGCGACCAGCATGGGCAACGCAGAAAACAACTGCGCGAACAGCGCCCAAAAGGGAACAAGCGCTGCCGCAAAGGACATGAAGCGCCAGTCGATCACCTTTCGCGCCCGTGGTGTAAACTGATCGGGCCTTTGCTGTGTCAGGGGTCGCTGCACGCATGCCCAAAGCGTCACCAGCCCGGTCGTTGTCGACGCAATCCAGAAGATGGTCGCGGTTGACCATCCCGCGACCAGCGCGAGGCCGGGACCCACTACGCAGCCAAAGTTCAAGGCCTGAACATGCCGCATCAGCAGCCGATCCCGCTTGCCTTCCGGCGCAAGCCCAAGGGCCCCATAGACCGCTGGTTCATGAAGTGCCACGCCCGCGCCCAGCACGGCGGTTGCAAGACAGGCGCAAGTCGCAGTCTCGGCAAAGGGAATGGCAGCAAGGCCAAGCGATCGAAGCACAAGACCAAGCCGAATGGCCTGCCATGCGCCTATCCGGTCGGCAAGCAGACCGGTCACCAAGGGGCCAATCCGTGCGATTGCCAGGAATACTCCAAGTGCGACGCCTGCTCCGGCCGGCCCGACATCGGGAACTGCCGAGAAATGCAGCGCAAGAACCGGTAGCGCAAGAAAATGTGCGGCATTCATGGCGGCCTGACTGGCAACCAGACGATCCAGCAAACTGATCGGGAAAGTGGGGTGCATGGCGATCTCCTCGCTTGACGCCTAGCAGACATTCCATGCATTCTTTAGGGAAACATAGTCATATAGGTGTGCACCATTGGGCAACATGGACGTCTCACCGGCAATCCGCAGCATCCTGCGCTCTGACTCGATGCGCGTGCTGGTGGCACTTGCCGAACTCCGCTCGGTCCGCGCCGCGGCAGAGGCGCTTGCGCTTAGTCCCTCGGCTGTCAGCAAGCAGTTGAAACGGCTTGAAGACCAGTTCGGACGGGCCCTGTTTTCCCGGTCACGGACCGGAGTGGTTCCAACAGCGGAAGGCCTTGATCTTGCCCAGGTCGGGCGTCGATTTCTTGCCCTTGTAGATGAAGTCGGCGCGCGCTTTGACCGTGAGGTTGTGGGCGGGCATGTCCGGCTTGGCATCACGGATGATATCGGCCTGACCCGCGTGCCAGAGGTTCTGCGCCAATGCGCCGCCCGGTTTCCCGGCATTGAGGTTGAACTGACCGTCGCCTATTCGTCAGAACTGCTTTCCGCAATCGAGGCGCAAAAACTGGACCTTGCGCTTCTGTCGGATGGCGGCCCTGCACTACCACCCTCGGCCTTGCGCCTGCAGCCAGAACCAATGGTCTGGGTTGGGCGCCCCGACGCTGGACCCGTTCAGGGTCAACTCGCGATCGCCGTCTCGTCTGAAGGGTGTCAATGGCGCGCAAGGGCCATCCGGGCCCTGGACGCACAGGGAATCGGCTACCGGATTGCCTGCATCAGCCCTTCGACCGCCGGCCAGCTTGCGGCGGCGCGTATTGGCCTGGGTGTCTCGCCACTGCCCCGCTCGGTCATTACCGGATTCGAAGGCGTGACGGTTCTCCGAAAAGGCTTGCCCGCACTGCCCGAAGTAGAGCTTGGTCTTCTGTCGGGCCCCCGGACAGGCAAGGCGATCCGAACCTTGCGCGACGCCTTGATCACCGCTTATGGCACACCAGACCACTGAAACGGCCTGAAAATTCGCAAGCAGCATTGACGAAGAGAGGCGTTGCTTCGGAGTGCCTCAGATCGGGGCTTGCATTATATTTCGATCATACTAGATTATTAGTAATAAATGGAGCGAATCGCCACCATGGACATCGACCTCACCGCCTCACGTCTTGCTGCTCTGGGCAACCCGACCCGATTGCAGCTTTATCGGCTACTTGTCCGTGCTGGCGAAACCGGGCTTGCGGTAGGGCAGCTTCAGGAAAAGCTGGGCATTCCCGGTTCCACACTGACGCACCACTGCCGCACGCTGGTTCATGTCGAACTGATCCAGCAAGAGCGTTCGGGAACATCGCTGATCTGCCGGGCAAACTATGCAGTGATGCGGGGGTTGGTCGATGATCTTGTCGCTGAGTGCTGCGTTGATGCCTGCGTTACGGGCACATGACCGCGCGCCTTCGTGCCTTTAATTTCGATATTACTAGCGTAACAGGAGACGTGGAATGAAAAGGACAGTTGCAATTTTCGGGGCGGGTCCGGTCGGACTGGCCGCTGCCGCGCATGTTCTGGAACGCGGCATGGTCCCGCTGATCCTTGAACAGGGCGATGCCATCGGCCACGCTGTGCGGGCCTGGGGCCATGTGCCGATGTTTTCGAACTGGCGCTACAACATCGACAGGGCCGCCCTGCGGCGGCTGGAAGGCACAGGCTGGCAGGAACCCGACCCGGAGTCGCATCCGACGGGCGCAGACCTGCTCAGGGACTACCTCGACCCGCTTGGCCGCTCGCTTGAACCCTGGCTGCGGCTGGGTCGCCGGGTCGTGGCGGTCTCTCGCGATGGCATTGACAAGGTCAAGGATCAGGGGCGCGAGACGTCACGCTTCCTGATCGAAACCGAAGGCGCGGCTGGCCCCGAATGGCACCGGGCAGACGCCGTGATTGACGCAACCGGGACATGGTTTCAGCCGAACCCGGGCGGCGCGGGCCGTCCAGTGCCGGGCGAAACCGGCAATGCGCGCATCACCTATGGAATGCCGGACGTGGCTGGACGCGACCGCGCACGATTTGAGGGCAAGCGAGTAGCGGTTCTTGGCGGCGGCCATTCGGCGGTCGGAACCTTGATCGCCCTCTCCAACCTGCCCGGCACGCAAGTGACCTGGCTCTGCCGTGCTCAGACGAGTGCCCGCGCCGTAGGCGGGGGCGCGGCCGACCAGCTGGCAGCGCGGGGTGCACTGGGCACCGATCTTGGGCGGCTGGTCGACGTAGGCCGCATCAAGGTAGAAAACGGCTTCCGACTGACATCCGTGGAAACCGGCGCTTCGCTAACCGCGCTTGCGACAGATGGTAGAAGGGTCGTCGCGGACGAACTGGTGATTGCGACAGGTTTCCGTCCTGACCTGTCGATCCTTCGGGAAGTCAGGGTGGCGCTTGACCCCGCATTGGAATGCCCGCCGGTTCTTGCACCGTTGATCGACCCGAACCAGCATTCCTGCGGCACCGTGCGCCCTCATGGGGCGATGGAACTCGCCCATCCTGAGCGCGACTTTTATATTGCCGGAATGAAATCCTATGGCCGTGCCCCCACCTTCCTTCTGGCAACGGGATACGAGCAGGTTCGTTCGATCGTGGCCGCCCTTGCGGGCGATCATGTGGCCGCCGCGCGCGTCGAGCTGTGTTTGCCTGAAACGGGTGTGTGCAATGGCCCTGGTCCGCTGGCAAGTGAACCTGTGCAAGCAGCGTGGGCCAATCGTCTTGCGAACACCGAGGCCGACACCGAAAGGGAAGCGGCAGCCTGCGGCTGCGCAACGATCGCCGAACCGGCCAGGGCCGAAGCGTGCTGTTGACCCCGCAACCCGCGCGTCGCGCTTTGGTCGTCACGGCCCTTGGCATCACCCAAACCATAAGCTGGGCGTCAAGCTACTACATCCCCGCCGTTCTGGCCGCCCCAATGGCGGCCAGTTTCGGCCGGTCACCCGTCTGGGTGTTCGGGGCCTTTTCCATGGCCTTGGTCGTTTCGGCCATGGTTGGGCCATCGGCCGGGACGCGGATCGACCGCTACGGCGGACGGGGCGTGCTGATGCTGTCAAACCTCGTCTTTGCCACGGGATTGTCCCTGCTGGCGTTTGCGCCAACACTTGGGGTCCTTTTTGCCGGCTGGGCGATCATCGGACTGGCCATGGGCATAGGGCTTTATGAGGCCGCCTTTGCCTCGCTTGCGGGCATTTACGGCAATGAAGCGCGCGGGCCGATCACCGGCATCACCCTGATTGCCGGATTTGCCAGTACGGTGGGCTGGCCACTGTCGGGGGTGATGCTGACTGCGTGGGGTTGGCGCGAAGCCTGTCTTGGCTGGGCGCTGATCCATCTTTTCCTTGCACTGCCGCTGAACGCACGCCTCCCTCGCGGGACACAAAAAATTGCCGCCACC
>JALOSO010000236.1 GCA_025458385.1 Paracoccaceae bacterium
AGGGTTTCGGTGAACTCATACTCGGCATAGGCCGCCTGCCAGGGCAGAAAATTCGATGTCCGGGTCTCGCCACTGGTGCGGATCACAAGGTCAGGGTCCGGCAGTCCGCCGGTATCCAGCCGCGCCGAAAAGCCAGCCTCGGTCACATCGGCAGGTGACAGGCGACCAAGCGCCACTTCCTGCGCAAGCGCGCGCACCGCGCGGGCAATCTCATCCCGCCCGCCATAGTTGATCGCCACTGTCAGGTTCAGCCGCGACAGCCCCGCCGTGCGTGCCTCGATCCCCGCCATCAGCGATTGCAGCTTTGGCGCAAGGCGCGTGCGATCGCCGATAAAGCGCATGCGCACGCCTTCGGCCGCCAGCCTGTCCGCCTCGCGCTGGATGTAGCGATGGCCATCAGGCCAAGGACTTCTTCAGTCGACCGCTTCCAGTTTTCCGTCGAAAAGGCATAGATCGTCAGCCATCTGATGCCCAGATCGGGCGCCACGCGGACAATCTCTTTCACCCGCTCTGCGCCCTTCCTGTGCCCCACAAGACGCGGCCAACCGCGATTGGTGGCCCAGCGGCCGTTGCCGTCCATGATGATGGCGACATGGTCCGCGTGCTTTTCTGCCTGAATGTCCTTCGCCGCCAACGCGCGTTTCCCTGCTGTTTTCATTCACGAATTTTCTACGAAAATTCCGGTGCGGGTCGCGGTGAATTTTCGCAGAAAATTCTGCTTCGTCTCCAGCGCCTTGTCCACCGCCGCAATCGCCTTGTCGGTCAGATCCTGCACCTCTTCCGACCACATCTTCTGGTCATCCTCGCCCATGCCCTTGGCCTTCTTGATCTGATCCATCCCATCACGCCGCACGTTGCGGATGGCGACCTTGGCGTTCTCGGCATATCCGGCGGCAACCTTGGTCAGCTGCTTGCGGCGTTCCTCGTTCAGTTCCGGAATCGGCAGGCGGATCAGCGGGCCGTCGGTGACCGGATTGATGCCGATGCCGCTTTCGCGGATCGCCTTCTCGATCTTGCCGATCATCCCCTTGTCCCAGACGTTGATCACCACCATGCGGGGTTCGGGCACGTTCACCGTACCAAGCTGGTTGATCGGCGTCATCGTGCCATAGGCCTCAACCTGAATTGGCTCCACCAAGGCAGCACTGGCCCGCCCCGTGCGGAGCGAAGCAAACTCCACCTTCAGCGCATTCAGCGCCCCATCCATGCGGCGTTGCAGCGCGTCGGTGTCAATTTCAATGTCGTCGGCCATGGTCGGGTTCCGCATTTTTCATTCAGGTTGGGCCCCTTGATAGCGGGGGGATAGCAGAATTCAAAGGGTGTCAAGCAAGAAGGAAAGGATGACAAAGCAACAAAGGAACCACAGAAGCGCGGGAATAACGAGATAGGCCCGCCCAGAACGACGTGCCGCGCGTTGATATTCGCCATCCAGACGCATGGCCAGCCAGCCCCCGTCGCGCCGGGTTTCACGTCGCCATCGTTTCAATTCATAGACCTGCAGCGCGAAATGGGGCCCGAAAGCAACAAGCAAACCAACGACGACAAGCGCGATTGATCGCACTAACCCTGCACCCGCGTATATGTCCCCTTCCCTGCCAGAATGCCCTTGAACCCCCCCGGCTCGTCCAGGCTGAACACGATGATCGGCAGGTCGTTGTCGCGCGCGAGGGCAATGGCCGAGGCATCCATCACGCCAAGGTGCTTTTGCAGCACCTCGTCATAGGTCACATGGTCATAGCGCTTGGCGTCCGCATGCTTTTTCGGGTCCTTGTCGTAAACCCCGTCCACCTTCGTGCCCTTGAAGATCGCCTGACAGGCCATCTCGCTGGCCCGCAAGGTCGCTGCTGTATCGGTGGTGAAATAGGGGTTGCCCGTGCCCGCCGCAAAGATGCACACGCGCTTTTTCTCAAGATGCCGCACCGCGCGGCGGCGGATATAGGGCTCACAGACCTGATCCATCGGGATCGCCGAAATCACCCGTGTGAACACGCCGATCTGTTCCAGCGCCGATTGCATGGCCAGCGCGTTCATCACGGTGGCCAGCATGCCCATGTAATCCGCTGTCGTCCGTTCCATCCCCTGTGCGCTGCCCTGCAGGCCACGAAAGATGTTGCCGCCGCCGATGACCATGCAGATCTCAACCCCCATGTCGCGCACCGATTTCACCTCGGCCGCGATGCGTTGCACGGTTGGCGGATGCAGGCCATACCCCTGATCGCCCATCAGCGCCTCGCCCGAGATCTTGAGCATGACACGAGAGTAGGTGACCGTGGGTTCAGCGCTGTTCGACATGGGGCACCTTTTGCAAATCATGGGGCTGCTTGACTGGCGGGGAAAATGTCGGAAAACGCGGGCAGGCACAACCGGCGGAATCGGGTATTTCTTGAAAGAGGGCGCGATCATGGCGCAGCTTGCGGCAATCAGCCGTGAAAGACCGGTGCTGATTGCCGGGCCGACGGCCAGCGGCAAGTCGGCGCTGGCCATGGCACTGGCCGCGCGTGACGGGCGGGTGGTGGTCAATGCCGATGCGCTGCAGGTTTATGCCCGCTGGCAGGTGTTGACGGCGCGGCCCGACGCGGCCGACATGGCCCGCCTGCCTCATGCGCTTTATGGCCATGTCGCGGGCGATGCGGCCTATTCGGTGGGGCACTGGCTGCGCGAGCTTGCGCCCCTGCTGGACCGTCCGATCGTCATCGTCGGGGGGACGGGCCTGTACCTGACCGCCTTGACCAGCGGTTTTGCCACGATCCCCGACATTCCCGAAACCGTGCGCATGGCCGGCGATGCCCTGCGTCAGGCGGATCTGGCCGCGATGATCGCAGCGCTTGATCCGGGCACAAGGGCGCGGCTGGATCTGGCCAATCCGATGCGCGTGCAGCGCGCCTGGGAGGTGCAAGAGGCCACGGGCCGCGGCCTTGCCAGCTGGCAAGACGCCACGGGTGCAGCACTTTTGCCGCTACAGCAGGTGACACCGCTGGTCTTTCGGCCCGACCCCGCCGTGCTGAACGCGCGGATCGATCAGCGCTTTGACGCGATGATCGCGGCGGGCGCGCTGGACGAGGCCCGCGCAGCCCTGCCCGGCTGGAACCCGGCCCTGCCATCATCGCGCGCCATCGGTGCGGCCGAACTTGTGGCGCATCTACGCGGGGAAATGCCGCTGTCGGCCGCCATTGCTGCGGCAAAGACGGCCACGCATCAATATGCCAAACGCCAGCGCACGTGGTTTCGCAACCGCATGGCGCACTGGCAGGAATTCGCCTGATCCTTCAGCCGCTTTGCGCTGTTTCCTGCCACGCGCAAGAATATGTTCGATAACCGCATTTTCCGCTTGGGTTGCGCGCGGCGGCCCGCTTAACTGCCACGGACCCTAACAGCGATTCCCCCCTCACGTCATGGCTGACAGCCCGCCCCCTTCGAAATTGCGCCTTGTCGCCATCCCCCGCCTTGCTGCAGGCGGGCGCTGGCGGGTCGAGGCGATGCGCGCCTTGTCGGAACCCTGCCTGCTGTGGTTTACCAAAGGCCAGGGGCGCATCACGATTGCAGGTGTGACCCGTGGCTATACCGCGCATAATGTCATCTTCATCCCAGCCGGCGTGATGCACGGGTTCGAGGTCAGCCCGGCTGTTTTCGGCACCGCCGTGTTCTTTGGCCGCGATTGCGACGTGACCTTGCCCAAGACCCCGCAGCACCTGCGTATCCGCGAGGTGCATGCCCAGCAGGAACTGAACGTCACGCTGGACATGATCCTGCGCGAAATGGACGCAGACACCCCCGCCCATGACCGCGCCACGCGGCATTATCTGGGCCTGCTTGGCGTCTGGCTGGAGCGGCAGGTGGTCAAGGGCGCGTCCGAGGTGACGAAACCCGATGCCGCGCGCAAACTTGTCGCACGCTATACCGCATTGCTGGAGCGTAACTTCCGCTCGGGCATGGGGGTTGCCGAATTTGCCGCTGCCCTGGGCGTGTCGCCCACGCACCTGACGCGCTGTTGCAATCAGGCCGGGGGCCGGTCAGCCCATGCCATTCTGCAGGATCGCCGCATTTTTGAGGCGCGCCGCCTGCTGACAGAAACGCGCCTGCCCGTTGCCCGCATCGGCGAAACACTTGGCTTTTCGTCGGCGGCCTATTTCACCCGCGCCTTTCAGAATGAAACCGGCCTGTCGCCTTCGGGATTCCGTCGCCTACGCTGACGCGGCCTGCCGCGATTATGCGGTTTGACGCATAGTTCACATGCGGCGCAGCGCAAGATGCATGTCGTTTCTCGCCCAGATGTGACGAAAGCAGGCGTTGACGCACGGTTGCAAATCGTGCGCTATGGATGCCGGGGGGGCGCGCTGTGACACGTTCAGCCGCCTGCACTGACAAAAACAAGACTGCTGCGTTCAGGGAGAATGATATGACCAAGATCGACCGCCCCGCAAAGGGGCTACACCCGGCCACCCACATGCATGCCCGCGATCTGCGCGAAGGCAAGCTGAGCCGGCGCGAATTTCTGTCGCGGGCAACAGCGATGGGTGTCAGTGCGGCTGCGGCCTATGGTGTGATCGGGCTGCCCGCCCCGGCCATGGCGCAAGAGGCCACGGTGGGTGGCGTACTGCGCGTGGGCATGGAAGTGAAGGGCACGAAAGACCCGCGTCTTGCCGACTGGCCGCAGATCGCCAACGTTTATCGCGGCTGGCTGGAATATCTGATCCAGTACAACCCCGATGGCACCTTCGAAGGCCGCCTGCTGGAAAGCTGGGAAGCCAATGCCGACGCCACGCAGTACACACTGAAAGTGCGCCCCGGCATCACATGGAACAACGGCGATGCGTTCACCGCTGATGACGTGGTGCGCAACTTTACCCGCTGGACCGATGGCAATGTCGAAGGCAACGCCATGGCCAGCCGCTTCCCGGGTCTGGTGGATGAAGCAACCAAGACGCTGCGCGAAGGCGCTGTCGTCAAGGTTGACGACATGACGGTGCAGCTGAACCTGTCGGCCTCTGACGTGGCGGTGGTGCCGAACCTGGCTGACTATCCCTCGGCTGTCGTGCATGCCTCGTTCGTGGATGGGTCAGATCCCGCCACCAACCCCATCGGCACCGGGCCTTATGTGCCGCAGGAAGTCTCCGTCGGCCAGAAGGCGATCCTCGTGCGCGCGCCGAACCACACCTGGTGGGGCGGCACGGCACCGCTGGACGAAATCCACTACATCGACTTCGGTACCGATCCGTCCACCATGGTGGGCCTTGCCGGTTCGGACGAGATCGACTGCAACTATGAAACCACCGGCGATTTCATCGAACAGCTGGATGCGCTTGGCTGGGTGAAGCTGGAGGCCGT
>JALOSO010000237.1 GCA_025458385.1 Paracoccaceae bacterium
TGCACCGTGCAGCGCCGCAACCAGAAGGTGGTGGAACGCGCGCCCGCGCCGTACCTCACGCCCGAACAGCGCGCCGAGGTCTGCGAAATGGGCCGCAAGATCTGCGCCCATGTGGATTACGAATGCGCGGGCACGGTCGAATTCCTGATGGATATGGACACGGGCAAGTTCTACTTCATCGAAGTGAACCCGCGCGTGCAGGTCGAACATACCGTCACCGAAGAGGTCACCGGCATCGACATCGTGCAAGCCCAAATCCTGATCGAGGAAGGCAAGACCCTGGCCGAGGCGACCGGGATTGCGCGTCAGGAAGACATCCACCTGAACGGCCACGCGGTGCAGTGCCGGGTGACGACGGAAGACCCGCTGAACAACTTCATCCCCGATTATGGCCGCCTGACCGCTTACCGTTCGGCCACAGGCAACGGCATCCGCCTTGATGGTGGCACGGCCTACGCGGGGGGCGTGATCACGCGGTATTACGATTCGCTGCTGGTCAAGGTCACCGCACACGCGCAGACGCCCGAAAAGGCGATTGCCCGCATGGACCGGGCGCTTCGTGAATTCCGTATCCGGGGCTTGGCCACAAACATCGAATTCGTCATCAACCTGCTGAAACACCCGACGTTTCTGGACAACACCTACACGACTAAATTCATCGACACGACGGCAGAGCTGTTCCAGTTCAAAAAACGCCGCGACCGTGCGACGAAGATCCTGACCTACATCGCCGATATCACCGTCAACGGTCACCCTGAAACCGCAGGCCGGCCGAAACCGGCAGCCGAGGCCCGCCAGCCCCGCCCGCCGAAACTGCTGACCGAAACGCCGGCCACCGGAACGCGCAACCTGCTGGAACAGAAGGGCCCGCAGGCCGTTGCCGACTGGATGAAATCGCAGAAAAAGGTGCTGATCACCGACACCACCATGCGCGATGGGCACCAGTCCTTGCTCGCCACGCGCATGCGCTCGATCGACATGATCCGCGTCGCCCCCGCCTATGCCGCCAACCTGCCGCAGCTTTTCAGTGTGGAATGCTGGGGCGGGGCCACGTTCGATGTGGCCTACCGTTTCCTGCAGGAATGCCCATGGCAGCGCCTGCGCGATTTGCGCGCTGCCATGCCCAACCTGATGACGCAGATGCTGCTGCGCGCATCGAACGGCGTGGGCTACACCAACTACCCCGATAACGTCGTCCAAGCCTTCGTCAAGCAGGCCGCCCTGACCGGCGTTGATGTCTTCCGCGTGTTCGACAGCCTCAACTGGGTTGAAAACATGCGTGTCGCCATGGATGCCGTGGTCGAGGCCGGCAAGGTCTGCGAGGGGACCGTTTGCTATACGGGTGATATCCTTGATCCCGCCCGCGCCAAGTATGACCTGAAATATTACGTCTCGCGCGGGATCGAGCTGAAGGCTGCTGGCGCGCATGTGCTGGGCCTGAAGGATATGGCGGGCCTGCTGAAACCCGCCGCCGCCCGCCTGCTCGTCAAGGCTTTGAAACAAGAGGTTGGCCTGCCCATCCACTTCCACACGCATGACACATCCGGTGCTGCCGCCGCCACCATCCTTGCCGCCTGCGACGCGGGCGTGGATGCCGTGGATGCCGCGATGGATGCGTTTTCAGGTGGCACCTCGCAGCCCTGCCTTGGGTCAATCGTCGAGGCGTTGCGCCATACAGACCGTGACACCGGCCTTGATATCGCCGCCATCCGCCAGATTTCCAACTATTGGGAGGCCGTGCGCGGCCAGTATGCCGCCTTCGAATCCGGCATGGCCGCACCGGCCAGTGAAGTTTACCTGCACGAAATGCCCGGCGGCCAGTTCACCAACCTGAAAGCCCAAGCGCGGTCCCTTGGCCTTGAAGAACGCTGGCACGAGGTGGCGCAGGCCTATGCCGATGCCAACCAGATGTTCGGCGATATCGTCAAGGTCACGCCGTCGTCGAAGGTTGTCGGCGACATGGCCCTGATGATGGTCGCCCAAGGCCTGAGCCGCGCCGAGGTGGAAGACCCGAATATCGACGTGTCTTTCCCAGACTCGGTCGTCGACATGCTGAAAGGCAACCTCGGCCAGCCCCATGGCGGCTGGCCTGCTGGCATTCAGGCCAAGGTGTTGAAAGGCGATGCCCCCATCACCACCCGCCCCGGTGCCTCCATGCCGCCCGTCAACCTTGACGCCATCCGCGCTGAACTGGCCGCCGAACTTGTCACCAAGGGTGATGAGGAAGACCCCGAAACCGTGGATGATGAAGACCTGAACGGCTACCTGATGTATCCCAAGGTCTTTATGGATTACCGCGCGCGTCACCGCATCTATGGCCCCGTGCGCGCCTTGCCGACCAAGACCTTCTTTTATGGCATGGAAGCCGGCGAAGAGATCACAGCCGAAATTGACCCCGGAAAAACGCTGGAACTGCGCCTGCAGGCCGTTGGCGAAACCACCGATGACGGCGAAGTGAAGGTGTTCTTCGAACTCAACGGCCAGCCCCGCGTCATCCGCGTGCCCAACCGCGCGATCAAGGCCAAAACCGCCGCCAAGCCCAAGGCACAGGATGGCAACCCCGCCCATATCGGCGCGCCGATGCCCGGCTCTATTGCGTCCGTTGTGGTGAAAGCCGGGCAAAAGGTGAATGCAGGCGATCTTTTGTTGACGATCGAGGCCATGAAGATGGAGACTGGCCTGCATGCAGACCGGTCCGGCTTGGTCAAGGCCGTGCTGGTGCAGCCGGGCAGCCAGATCGAGGCCAAGGATTTGTTGGTGGAGATGGAATGAAACCTTTTGTCGCGCTGACACTGCTTGCCCTGACACTGGTCGCGCCGCAAACCGTGCTTGCGCAAGATCCGGTAACAGAATTCGCGGCGGACGACAGCACGATGAACACGGCCATTGCCGAGGCGCAGCGCACCCTGCCGCTGTTTCTGGCAAACGCGCTTGATGCCGAACAGATCGGCCGTGAGGGCGCAGGGGTGAAGGTGGGGATGCCCACGGTCACGGGCACCCGCATGGACACCGAACATATCTGGGTCAGCCCGTTCCGCCTGTGGCCGGATGGCACGCTGTCTGGCTACCTTGCCAATGAACCGGTCGATCTTGGGCCATTGCGCGAAGGCGACAGGGTTGATTTCGCACAGGCCCAGATCAGTGATTGGAGCCTGTTTTCCCCCGATGGCAAGATGTGGGGCAATTACACCAGCCGCGTGATGCACGCGTCGGGTGCATTCGGCGCGACGCCGTTCGATCAAATCTTCATGTCCGATCCCGTGCCAGCAGAATGGCGCTGATCACGCCCATTTACGCGGCACCCATCGTGCTGCTGTTCATGTTCCTGTCGGTCCGCGTGATCCGCTATCGCCGTAGCAAACTTGTGGCCTTCGGCGATCAGGGCGACAAAGATCTCCTCCGCCTGATGCGCGCCCAAGGCAACTGCGCCGAATATGCCCCCATCGGCCTGTTCCTGCTCTTGATGGCTGAACTGACCGCCCCGGCCCCACTTGGCCTGCATATCGCGGGCACCCTTCTTGTCATTGGTCGCATCACCCATGGCATCGGCCTAGGCCATTATCCCCGCATCATCATGGCGCGCGTGGTCGGCATCACCTGCACCTTCACCAGCTACCTGATCTGCCTGGCGCTTGCCCTGTTCTGACCCCTGCCCTTTCAATGTCGCACAAATATCCGCGCCGCAGGCCCCGGCCCGCCCCGTGCGCTTTCCCATTTACATTCGTCCCGTTCCCCCGTTTCATCCCGGCACACCCCGCCACTGCAGGCACACCCCCATCCACGCAGCGCCTCCCCTCCCCCCCGTGGGGAGGGGCCGGGGGTGGGGGGGCGTCTGCAAAACAGGACCGCAGCATGACCGCTCTTCTCACCCATGACGCCACCGCCCTTGCTGCCTTGGTTGCCGCCAAAGACATCACCCCGACCGAACTTCTTGATGCTGCCCTCTCCGCCAGCGAACGCCTTAACCCGCATCTGAATGCCGTCGTCCTCATCCAGGAAGACGTCGCCCGCAGGGCCATCGCCCGTGGCCTGCCCGCTGGCCCCTTTACCGGCGTGCCCTTCCTGCTGAAGGATCTGGGTTGCGAGGCCATGGATTTCCCCTCGCACAACGGCTCTCGCCTGTTTGCGGGCACCCGCTACCCCGGCAATTCCGCCATCTATGACCGCATCAGTGCCACCGGCGTGGTCACCTTTGGCCGCACCACCAGCCCCGAAGGCGGCATCGGGGCCGCGACCGAGGCCGCCGTCTACGGCGCCCCCACCCGCAACCCCTGGAACCCAGACCACACCCCCGGCGGGTCATCCGGTGGCGCGGGCGCAGCCGTTGCCGCCGGGATCGTGCCCTTTGCGCATGGCTCTGACGGCGGCGGGTCCGTGCGAATCCCGGCCAGCAACTGCGGCCTGTTCGGCTTCAAGCCCACTCGCGCGCGCCTGCCCGATGGCCCCTATGTGGGCGAGGGCTGGGCCGGCATGGCCATTGACGGGTTCCTTACGAAATCCGTGCGCGACACCGCCACCATGCTGGATGCCTGCATGGGTGCTGATCCCGGCGCGCCCTATGCCGCCCCGCACATGCCCGTCAGCCATGCGGCCGCCATCACCCGCCCACCGAAACGCCTGCGCATCGCCCTGTGCGAGACCACCTTCACCGACACCGCCATTGACCCACAGGTCCGCGCCGCCGTTCTGGATGCCGCCAAACTGCTGGAATCATTGGGCCACCACATCACCCCCGCCCGCCCCAAGGGTGCATTCGCCTATGCCGCCACCTTGCCCCCCACGCGCTATTTGCAGGCCGTCGGCCAGATCCACGCCTTTGGCCGCCAGATGGCCGCGTTCTTTGATGACCACGACATCCTGCTTTCCGCCACCATGGCCGAACCACCTGCCCGTATCGGCAGGTTCAACCACGCCACCGAAGATTACCTGTCCTACCGCATTGGCCCGCAGGGCATTTTCGCCTATTCCCCCTTCTGCGCCGTTTTCAACGCCTCTGGCCAACCTGCCGCATCCTTGCCCCTTGGCATGTCTGCCGAAGGCCTGCCCATCGGCATCCACCTTGCCGCACCATTCGGCGATGACGCCACCCTGATCGCCCTTTGCGCAGAAATCGAACAGGCGGCCCCCTGGATGCACCGCCGCCCGCCACTTGCGGTTGCATGATGCAGAGAACGCTTGCAAAGCCGCCGGAATCGCCCCCTGATATGATCAAAAGGGGCGTCAGACCCCGCCATGACCGGGAGCTTGCCCTTGACCGACGCCATCGCCGTCGCGGCCCGTGATATCGTCAAGACCTTTGGTCAGGGCGCGCATGCCGTCAACGCGCTTGACCATGTCTCGGTTGATATCAGACGTGGCGAATTCTTCACCCTTCTCGGCCCTTCCGGCTGTGGCAAGACCACGCTTTTGCGCATGATCGCCGGGTTCGACGTGCCCACCCGCGGGGCCATCCTGCTGGACGGGCAGGATATCACCGCCCTGCCGCCCAACCAGCGGCCTGTGAATACGGTGTTCCAAAGCTATGCCCTGTTTCCGCACCTGACCGTGGCCGAAAACATCGGCTTTGGCCTTTTGATGCAGGGCCGCCCCAAGGCTGAAATCGCTGCCACAACGGACCGCATGCTTGCGCTTGTGAAACTCGAAGCCATGGCCGGGCGCAAGACCAGCCAGCTGTCGGGCGGCCAGCAACAGCGCGTGGCCTTGGCCCGCGCTTTGGCCCCGCAGCCAAAGGTTCTGCTGCTGGATGAACCCCTTTCCGCGCTGGACCTCAAGCTGCGCAAGGAGATGCAGATCGAACTGAAACGCCTGCAGCTTGAAACCGGCATCACCTTCGTTTTCGTGACCCACGATCAGGAAGAAGCCCTGACGATGTCCGACCGTATCGGCGTGATGAGTGCCGGCAAACTGCAACAGGTCGGCCCGCCGCGCGCGATCTATACCCAACCGGTCAACCGCTTTGTCGCCAGCTTCATCGGCGAGACGAACTTTCTGCCCGCTACCCACAATGGCAACAATCTGCAACTCGCCAGTGGTGAATCCATCCCCTTTGATGGCACAGCCGCCGACCAGGGCCGCAAGGTCACCGCCACCATCCGCCCCGAACAGGTGCGCATCGGCCCGGCAGAGGATGGAGCCATCCCGGCCACCGTCACCAACCTTGTCTATTTCGGCACCGATACGCATTGCCATGTGCATCTGGCCGATGGCACCGAAATCGTCGCCCGCCTGCAAAGCCCGGCGACTGGTGACGCAGGCCTTGCGACCGGTCAGCAGGTGGGCATCCGCTTTGCCCCCGGTGCCGTCCAAGTGCTGGAGGATTAGGTGGACAACGAGGCCCGTCAGACCGCCGCTTCGGCCCGCAATGGTTGGCTTTTGTCTGCGCCTGCGCTGATCGTCCTGTTCCTCGCGGCCTCTGGCCCGCTGATCGTGATGTTCGTCTATGCCTTTCTGACCCCCGGCGAATATGGCAATGTTGTCTGGGATTTCAGCCTTGATGGCTGGGTCAGCATCCTGTTTTCCCGCGATATCTTTACGGGTGAGCTGGGCCTTCAGGATGCCCACCTGACCAT
>JALOSO010000238.1 GCA_025458385.1 Paracoccaceae bacterium
GCCCGGCCAGATGCCCGATGGCACGGATGAAATCTGTCAGGCTGCTGGGCGAATCGCGTCCCGCCTCCATCAGGGACAGGCACAGCACGCTGGCAAACAGCATGCCCAAACGCACCCGGTTGAACGGCGGTGCGTCGCGGAATTCGATCAGGCTTGGCGCGTCGGCATTGTATTCGACAAAGGTAAGCAGGCCGGCAAACAGGGCCACCAAAGCCGCCATCTGCTTTGCGTCGCTGGTGATGCCGGGAAGGATGACAGAGGGCGTGATCACCACGCCTGCCACCAGCACAGCCCGAACCATTGCCCCCGAAAACCGTGAGACCACTGTCCTATTACCTTCCATCCGGTCGGCCCCGATGCTCTGCCAGGGCCTTGTTCCGAAGATCTCCCGCCTTTTGTGGCGGGCTGCCTCAATCTTGCCCAATTTGTGCCTTCTTTCGGTTCGGCTCGCAATCCTTTGGTATGGTTTGATTAAACAATGTGGCGCATTCGCGGTGAATGTGTCGCCCGATTGCATCAAGACTGTGAAAAGAAAAGGGCTGCCCGGTGGGGCAGCCCAAGATGTTGTGTCTGGCCGATTTTCAGGCCCAAGGCCGCAAGCTGGCCGCTTGCGACTCGAACCTGTCGATGGCGCTGGCCTTTTCAAGGGTAAGGCCGATATCGTCCAATCCGTTCAGCAGGCAATGCTTGCGATGGCTGTCCACGTCAAAGCCAAAGCTCTGCCCGTCCGAGGTGGTCACGGTCTGCGCCACCAGATCCACGGTCATCCGCGCATTCGCACCCCGCTTGGCATCCGCCATCAGCACATCGACCACGTCTTGCGGCATGACGATCGGCAGAATGCCGTTCTTGAAGCAGTTGTTGTAGAAGATATCGGCAAAGCTGGTCGAGATGACACAGCGAATGCCGAAATCCAGAAGCGCCCAAGGCGCATGTTCGCGGCTGGAGCCGCAGCCGAAGTTGTCGCCCGCGATGAGGATTTCCGCGTTGCGATAAGCGGGCTGGTTCAGCACGAATTCGGGGATTTCCTGCCCGTCCTGAGTATAGCGCATCTCGTCGAACAGGTTCTTGCCCAGGCCCGAACGCTGAATGGTCTTCAGGAACTGCTTGGGGATGATCATGTCGGTGTCGATGTTGACGAGCGGCATGGGCGCTGCGATGCCGGTCAGGGTGGTGAACTTTTGCATCAGACCGTTTCTCCCATCACTTCACGCACATCCGTCAGGTGGCCGGTCAGGGCCGCCGCTGCCGCCATCGCAGGCGACATCAGGTGCGTGCGTCCGCCGCGCCCCTGACGACCTTCGAAGTTGCGGTTGGACGTCGCCGCACAACGCTCGCCCGGGGCGAGCTGGTCGGGGTTCATCGCAAGGCACATGGAGCAGCCGGCAAGCCGCCATTCGAACCCTGCGTCGATGAAGATCTGGGCCAGCCCCTCCTCCTCGGCCTGGGCGCGCACGAGGCCCGAGCCGGGGACGACCATGGCGCGTTTGACCTTGATCTTCTTGCCTTTGAGGATTGCGGCGGCTGCGCGCAGATCCTCGATCCGGCCGTTGGTGCAAGAGCCGATGAACACGGTGTCGATGGCGATGTCGGTCAGTTTCTGGCCGGGCGTCAGGCCCATGTAGTCAAGGCTGCGCTGGGCGGCCTCGACCTTGCCCCCGGTGAAGCTGTCGGGCGAAGGCACGGTGCCGGTGATCGGCAGCACATCCTCGGGCGAGGTGCCCCAGGTGACGACGGGGGCGATGTCTTCGCCGCGCAGCGTCACGACCTTGTCCCAATGCGCGCCCTCGTCCGAGAACAGGGTTTTCCAGTAGGCGACCGCGGCTTCCCATTTCGCGCCCTTGGGGGCGTGCGGGCGGCCCATGCAATAGGCGAAGGTCTTTTCGTCCGGCGCGATCAGGCCGGCGCGGGCGCCGCCTTCGATGGCCATGTTGCACACGGTCATGCGGCCTTCCATCGAGAGTTCGCGGATCGCCTGACCGCAGTATTCGATGACATAGCCGGTGCCGCCTGCGGTGCCGGTCGCGCCGATCACCGACAAGGTGATGTCCTTTGCGGTGACGCCGGCGCGCAAGCTGCCGGTGATTTCCACCTTCATGTTCTTGGCCTTGCGCTGGATCAGCGTCTGGGTGGCCAGCACGTGTTCGACTTCCGAGGTGCCGATGCCATGGGCAAGGCTGCCGAAGGCGCCATGGGTGGCGGTGTGGCTGTCGCCGCAGACCACGGTCATGCCGGGCAGGGTCCAGCCCTGTTCGGGGCCGACGATATGAACGATGCCCTGGCGCACGTCCGACACCGGGTAGTAATGGATGCCGAAGTCGCGGGCGTTCTCGTCCAGCGCGGCCACCTGAATGCGGCTGTCTTCGGTCATCGTCGCGGCATTGGCGCGGTCCAGCGTGGTGGGCACGTTATGGTCCGGCACGGCGATGGTCTTTTCCGGCGCGCGCACCTTGCGGCCCGACATGCGCAATCCCTCGAAGGCTTGCGGGCTGGTGACTTCGTGCACGAGGTGGCGGTCGATATACAGCAGGCAGGTGCCGTCTTCGGCCTGATGGACGACGTGGTCGTCCCAGATCTTGTCATAAAGGGTACGCGGAGCAGTCATGGCTCTCACCTTGTCTTGGGATGGCTCTTGAAAGGGGAGGACGGGAAAAGCGCCATCGTGGCGCGTTCCAGCGTCAAAGGCGGGCAAGCACTGTGCGGGTCATGCCGAAAAAACGGGCCGGAAGCCGCGCGTGATCGGTGATGTTGAAATAGATGAACCCTTGCATGGCTGGCTTGATACGCGCTTTGGGCCTGTCAGGCAAGGTTCACTTGGGTCAATTTACGCGGCTGCGCGCTTGCCCCGGCGCACAAACGCAGCTATGGCACCTCGCTTGCCCGCTTTGTTGAGCTTGCCCCCCAAGGGTGTTACTCTGCAACGCAACCCGGCGCCGGGGGCGGATCGGCGCGTCAGATGGAGGACGAAGTCCTGTCTCACTCAGATCCTGCGACCGGGCTTCCGGTCGGACCCCGTGCCAATCGCAGCAGCGGCCCGGACTATACTGCGGAACAGTTGCTGGAGGCGGTTCTGGCCTCGGTCGATGACGACAAGGCCGAACAGATCGTGCAGATCGACCTGCGCGGCCGGTCCGATGTGGCCGATTACATGGTGATCTGCTCGGGCCGCTCGTCGCGGCAGGTGGCCGCCATTTCCGAAAAGCTGGCAGACCGGGTGAAGCAGAGTTTCGGCATTCTGGCCAAGATGGAAGGCAAGGAAACCGGCGACTGGGTGCTGATCGACACTGGCGATGTGATCGTGCATGTGTTCCGTCCCGAAGTGCGGGATTTCTATCAGCTGGAAAAGATGTGGCTGCCGTCGGGCGACGCGCTGCGCGGGTCTGTCGTCTAGGGTCGATGCGGGTTCATCTGTGTGCGGTCGGGCGGCTGCGGCCCAGCCCGGAGCGCGATCTGGTCGAGGAGTATGCGGCGCGGTTCGATCGCACCGGGCGGGCCCTGTCGCTTGGCCCTTTTGCCGTGCATGAGGTCGAGGACAAGAAAAACCTTGGCATGGCCGCCGAGGCCGAGCTTCTGGCCCGGGCGATCCCGCAAGGTGCCCTTTTGGTGACGCTGGACGAACGGGGCAGTCAGATCAGCAGCCCGGAATTTGCGGCACTTTTGACGCGTTGGCGCGATGATGGGCGGCAGGATGTGGCTTTCGTGATCGGCGGCGCGGATGGGATCGACCCGGCCTTGCGGGCGCGCGCCGATGCCTCGATCAGTTTTGGCAAGATGGTCTGGCCGCATATGCTGGTGCGGGTTCTGCTGTGTGAGCAGCTTTACCGCGCCGCGGCCATTCTGGCGGGCTTGCCCTATCATCGGGCCTGAGCCGCCGTGGGGCGGCTTCGTCCCGCGCGGGTGTCTTTCAGAAAAGTGCCGACCCCTCGCGCGCGCTGGCCCAGCGAAGTTGCGCCTTGGTTTCCACCGCGCAGGGCCGCGCGGCGCGCAGGCGGGCCAGCGCGGGTTCAGGATCTTCGCCCCCGTCGATCAGCAGGCGCAGGATCGCCATGCCCGACCGACCACAGCCCCCCATGCAATGGGCCAGCACCTTGCCGCCATCATGCAGCACCCGGCGGGCATGGGCGGATGTTTCGGGCCAGAGCGCAGCCGTTGCGGCGGGCGGCGTGCCGAAATCGGGCACCGGCAGATGGCGCCAGTCTATGCCGGCAGCGGCCAGATCGGCAGGCAGGGTGGCCGCGCCCTTGCTGGCCAGTTCCAGCTTTGACGTCAGCGTCACTACCAGCGCGGGCCGCCAGGCCAGAATCGCGGCCATATCGGCGCCATAGGCCCCTGTGCGCCCCGGCATCGGGCACAGGGCCAGCGTGCCGCCAAGGGCCGGGATTTCCGAGATCTGGAGCGTCATCTGATGGCCTTCGGGTGGACGTGGCGCGCGGCAGCGCCTAGGTTGGGGCAAGGACGCCCTGTGGAAGGTATCATGTCAGGCAGCAGCGAGAAATCCTATCAGGTTCTGGCGCGGAAATATCGCCCCGCCACCTTTGCCGACCTGATCGGACAAGAGGCGATGGTGCGCACGCTCAGGAACGCCTTTGCGGCGGACCGGATCGCCCATGCCTTTGTGATGACCGGGGTGCGGGGGGTTGGCAAGACCACCACCGCGCGGATCATCGCCAAGGGGCTGAACTGTGTTGGTCCGGATGGAACCGGCGGGCCGACCACCGAACCTTGTGGCGTGTGCGAGCCGTGCCG
>JALOSO010000031.1 GCA_025458385.1 Paracoccaceae bacterium
GACGATCCTTGATCTGGCCGACCGCTATGTCGATCTGAACCGCCGGACGGTGAAACAGTCGGATGTGCTGGCGGGCCTGACGCAGATAAACATGTTCTTCGAAAACTCCACCCGCACGCAGGCCAGCTTTGAACTGGCAGGCAAGCGGTTGGGCGCGGATGTGATGAACATGTCGGTGGCGCAATCATCCGTGAAAAAGGGCGAAACGCTGATTGATACGGCCATGACGCTGAACGCGATGCGCCCTGATCTGCTGGTCGTCCGGCACGGTGCATCGGGGGCCGTGAACCTGCTGGCCAGCAAGGTCAACTGCGCCGTGCTGAACGCCGGTGACGGGCGGCACGAACACCCGACGCAGGCCTTGCTCGATGCCCTGACGATCCGCCGCGCCAAGGGCCGTATCCAGCGCCTGACGATTGCGATTTGCGGGGATATCGCGCACAGCCGCGTGGCGCGTTCGAACCTGATCCTGCTGGGCAAGATGGAAAACCGCCTGCGCCTGATCGCACCGCCCACCCTGATGCCCGCTGGCGTGCAGGATTTCGGGTGCGAGCTGTATGACGACATGAAAAAGGGGCTGGAAGGCGCAGACGTGGTGATGATGCTGCGCCTGCAGAAAGAACGCATGGACGGCGGTTTCATCCCATCTGAACGTGAATACTACCACCGCTTCGGGCTGGATGCCGAAAAGCTTTCCCACGCCAAACCCGATGCCATCGTCATGCACCCCGGCCCGATGAACCGGGGGGTGGAGATTGACGGGGATATCGCGGACGACATCAACCGTTCGGTCATTCAGGAACAGGTGGAAATGGGCGTGGCCGTGCGCATGGCCTGCATGGACCTGCTGGCGCGTAACCTGCGGGCGGAGCGGGGGCGGGCGGCGGTGGGGGTGATGGTGTAATGGATGCGCTCAATGCGGCGAAAGGTAATCCAAACGCGGCCAATTCACATGATAGGACCAGCCGCGAACGGCTGATGCGCTTTTTGCCGAAGGACGAGCCGTTGATCTGGGCTGGCACTCCACAGCTTTCTAGGCTTTTCTTGCGCGCAATGTTTCGGACAGCTTTTATGCTTCTGCTTGCTTCGGTAGGCATCTATTTTGTTATCAATGGGATAACTACGATTGATTTTTGTGGCCCTGAGCCGACCAAGGCTTGCCGCAGACTCGTCTTCTGGCCATGGGTTGGTCTTGTCGTAGCTGCCCTTTATACGCCCTTTCTTTGGGCGAGTTTCTTGATCCACGCCAGCGGATTACTGACAGAGTTCTATGGTTTGACAGACGCACAGGCGCTTAGGTTACGCGCCAACCCATTTGATAGGTTCCAGTCCGTCAAGCTTAGCCGGTTGGCAGAAGGACAGATAGCGGTACAAAAGAAGTTCGGGACCGTTGCTTTTGGGTCGGTCGCATTCTTGTGTTTGAGCGAAGCAGATGCGGACAGTGTGCGCCATTTGTCCGCCAATGGGCCGCTCGGTGAACAGCACCTTCAATCAGCGTTACGCAGCCACGGAGCGAACCCGTGATCGCCAACGAACGCCACACCCTGCGCGTTTTTGCGCTGGACATGACCTTGGCCGAAGTCGCCACCCTGCGCGATATGGATGCCGTGCTGACCCCCGGTCAGGTAGTACCCCCCTTGCGGGCCGATGCAGCACAACGGCTGCTGGGCGTGCCTGTGGATGTGGCACAGGTCGATGTCTTTCACAGCGATGATCTCGAGGCCATCGGACTTGCCGCCTATCTGATTGAAGGCAATGCCGTGGCCGAGGCGCAGATCACGGCGGATGCCGACATGCTCGATGCCTACCGTGGCTATGTGATGGCCCTGCGCGCGCAGGCTTTTGGCGGGCAGGCGGCCACGCTGACCCCCGCCGCACAACTGCGCCTCATGGGCACCTACACCGAAGAGGCCCCGCCCGTGCGGTTTGAACCCTTGCCCTCACAAGCGGCCAAGGGCGTGCTTGCGGGGGGCCGCGCGCCCATGTCGGATGCGCGCATCGGCGGGATGGTGGCCACCTTTGTGCTGCTGTTTCTGGCCGCACTCACCACCCTGATGATCTGGATTGCAGGATGACCCCACCCATGATCCACCTGACCAACGCCCGCCTGATCGACCCCGAGGCAGGCACCGACACGCCCGGCAGCATCACCCTGCAGGATGGCCTGATCACAGCCATCAACGCCGCCGCCCCCAAAGGCGCGCAGGTCATTGATTGCGGCGGCCACCCGCTTGCCCCCGGCATCGTGGATATCGGCGTGAAGGTAGGCGAACCGGGGGAGAGGCACCGGGAATCCTTTCGGTCGGCCGGGATGGCGGCGGCGGCGGGCGGGGTGACGACGATCATCGCGCGGGCCGACACGACACCCGCAATCGATACGCCGGAACTGCTGGAATTCGTGACGCGCAGGGCAGCGGAAAGCCCGGTGCGCATCCGGCATATCGCGGCGCTGACGAAGGGGCGTCGGGGTGCGGAGATGGCCGAGATCGGCTTTCTGCTCGATGCCGGGGCGATTGCGTTTTCAGACGGGGACCATGTGGTGACGGACAGCAAGACGCTGAGCCGTGCCCTGACCTATGCGCGCGGCCTTGGCGCGCTTGTGATCGGGCATCCGCAGGATGCGGGGCTGTCGGGCGGGGCGGCGGCGACAAGCGGCAAGTTTGCCAGCCTGCGGGGTATTCCGGCGGTGCATCCGATGGCGGAACGCATGGGGCTGGACCGGGACATGGCCTTGGTCGAGATGACAGGCGCGCGCTATCACGCGGACCAGATCACCACGGCGCGGGCCTTGCCTGCGCTGGAGCGGGCAAAGCGGAACGGGCTGGATGTGACGGCGGGGGTCAGCATCCACCACCTGACGCTGAATGAACTGGACGTGGGGGATTACCGGACCTTCTTCAAGCTGACGCCACCCCTGCGGAGCGAGGATGACCGGCTGGCGGTGGTCGAGGCGGTGGCCGCGGGGGTAATCGACGTCGTAGGCAGTTTCCACACGCCACAGGATGAGGAAAGCAAGCGCCTGCCGTTCGAAGAGGCGGCTTCGGGGGCGGTGGGCTTGCAGACGCTGCTGCCGGCGGCGATGCGGCTGGTGCATGCGGGGCATATGGATATTCCGACGCTGTGGCGCGCGCTGTCCCTGAACCCGGCGCGCCGCCTTGGCCTGCCGCAGGGGCGGATGGCGGTAGGGGCACCGGCGGATCTTGTGCTGTTCAACCCGGACGCGCCCTTTGTGCTGGACCGCTTTACGCTGCTGTCGAAATCAAAGAACACGCCGTTTGACGGCGCGCGGATGGAGGGTAAGGTTCTGCGCACGTTCGTGGCCGGGCAGGAGGTATTTGCAGCGTGATGCCGGATATCACTTCAGCCCCCCTGGCCCTGATGCTGGTGGCGATTGGCGCCTATCTGCTGGGGTCGATCCCCTTTGGCATGGTCATCACCCGCGCGCTTGGCCTTGGCGATCTGCGCAAGATCGGGTCGGGCAACATCGGCGCGACGAATGTGCTGCGCACGGGGAACAAGGGCGCGGCCTTGGCGACGCTGCTGCTGGATGCGGGCAAGGGCGGGATTGCGGTTCTGGTAGCGCGGTGGTGGGTGGGCGAAGATGCCGCCCAACTTGCAGCCCTTACCTCGTTCCTTGGCCATCTGTTCCCGGTCTGGCTGGGGTTCAAGGGCGGCAAGGGCGTGGCGACCTTCCTTGGAACGCTTCTGGCGCTGGCTTGGCCTGTGGGGCTCGCGGCCTGCGCGACATGGGCGGCTGTGGCAGCGGTCAGCCGGATATCATCGTTGTCGGCCCTTGTGGCGGCGGCGAGTGGGGCCGTCTGGTCCTGGGTGTTCGGGGTGCCGCACATGGTGGCGCTGATCCTGTTGCTCGCAGCCCTCGTGATCATCCGCCATCACGCAAACATCCGGCGAATCGTCGCGGGAACCGAGCCGAAGATCGGCAAAAAGGCCTGAGGTCTTACCCGTCTGCACCCGCTCTTCCCTGCCCTGCGGGCGGTCATCGCTAGCGCCGCAGCGAAGAGTGACCGCAAGGGAACGATGAGCGCCCCCGCCTGAGATCAGCATTTTTCTTGCGTTACCTGTTACTTCTGTTATTTCTGTCACTACAGAAATAAATAGCGCGATTCGCCATGAACCTGACCCCCGCCATGCAAGACTTCATCCTTCACTGGGGCGATATGGGTGCCAAATGGGGCGTCAACCGGTCTGTCGCGCAGATCCATGCGCTGCTGCATATCGCGCCTGAACCCCTTGATGCCGAAGAAATTGCCGCAACGCTGGGCCTTGCGCGGTCAAACGTTTCAACCGGCCTGAAAGAGTTGCAGGGCTGGAAACTTGTCAAGGCCAGCCGCCCTTTGGGTGAACGGCGCGACATGTTCACCTCGGTGCAAGACATGTTCGAACTGGTCAATGTCGTCATCGAGGGCCGGCGCGAGCGGGAATATGCCCCCACCCTTGCCGCATTGAAGGCGGTGGCGGCCGCCGCCAAATCCGATGCCACCCCCGCCCATGTGCAAAAGCGCATGAACGAGACCCTTGATACCATGCAGATGTTCGATGACTGGTACCGTGACATCGCCCGCCTGCCGCGTGCCGTGCAACTGGCAGCCGTGAAACTTGGCGCAAAGGTCGCGCGGTTCCTGCCAAAATAGCGGCAAAAATTTTTTGTGAAAGGATTTCTGAAATGACAGAAACATCAGAAACAAAACCCCTCCACATCGTTGCCTTTGTGCTGGCCATGCCTGGCGGGCCGCTGCTCGTGACAGCGCTGACCTTCTGGATGGCCTACATTCCGGTCTATGCCGTGTTGATCGGCGGCCTTCCCTATCTTGTCATCGGCACCCCCATGGCGCTGCTGATGGCCCTGTGGGGGCCGGTCACCGTTGAACGCGCCCTGCAGTGGAGCGGGCTGACCATTCTTTGCCTGACCGCTGCCACGGCCCTTGTGGTTCTGGCGATCGGGGGGGGCGAGGGTCTGGGCCTGGTGCTGATCGTCGGACTTGTCAGCGCCATTTTCGGCATGGGCTGGGCAGCGGCATCGGGCTGGCTTTACGGCGCCATGACAAACGAAAAAACTGTGTGAAAGGAGACCATCATGACACTTGCCATCCTTGGCTACTTTACCGTGACCCTCGCCACGCTTCTGGCCCTGGCCCGGATGATCCTGCATGTCGGGCGCGCGATCGAAGGCTGCGCGCAGACCGGGGCTGCCGCACGCGGGGCGGGCCTGGCGATTGCCAGCGGCTTTGTTGCGATCGGCCTTGGCGGAATCATTCTGTTGGCTGCAGGTATCCCGGCCTTTGCCCACAGTGCCAATGCAGCCGAACTGGCCGTGGTCACCCTGCTGACGGTTGGCCTTGCCTGCCTGACACTGGGTCTTGGCTTTGCGCATGCCCTTGGCAACCTGAGGTCCATCGTCCAGCCGCCAAAGCCCCTGCCGATGGAACCGGTTCTGGGCTAAGGCAATGGGGCGGCCAGCGTCTGGCCGCCCCTTTCCGTCTTGCCGCCCGGCATCACGGATCAGCGCGCCGCCAGTTTTTCCAGCGCCTCGGCCGTGCGGCGGGTATTGTTGTAAACCCCGATGGCCAACAGGAACATGCCGCAAAAGATGATGGCATAGATCGGCGCAAGGATGATGAACAACAGGCCCTGCATCTGCCCCTGCCCGATCGCCAGCAGCCCGCCGATGATACCCCCGATGGCGATGACCCCGCCAACAACCCAGATCAACACGTCAAGCGACCTGATCACAAAATCACGCATCGAATTTTCCTTTCCTGATGAATGCGCTGCGTTTCAATGGTCTTTGCCGGGCAAATCCGCCCGGTCGTTGCAGGCTAGCCGCAGCCGGGCGTTCAGGCAAGGCTTTGTGACGGTGCCGCCATTTCGGCCCGGAAGGCCCACCAAAGCCGCCCTTGCCCCCAGCCCCTGCCTTGCCCTAAACTTGGCGCATGACCCCGAGGAGCCCAGCATGACGACCCGCATTCCCGAAACCGAAACCGTCACTGCATGGAAAGTCGCCTGTGACGGCGGCGAAGGCGCCTTGGGTCACCCGCGCGTCTGGCTGGCAATCCCCGAGGATCGCGGCTGGGTGGAATGCGGCTATTGTGACAAGCGGTTCATTCACGACAGCGTCGCGAACAAACCCGCCGCATGATTGCGCGCCTGTTGCGCAGCGCCCTGCGCGCCGCAGCCCTGCTTGCCGCCGTCATACTCGGCTATCTTTTTGCGGCCGGGGTCGGCGGGCTGTGGGGCAACGGCAATCGCGCCACAGACGGCGAATACCGCATCGGCCTTGTCATCGGCCCGATCCATACCGACCTGCTCATCCCGCTGACGCCCGCCGTCAAGACCCGCCTTGCCTTTGCCATCCCCGATGGCGTGCCGCTGGATGCACCGGGCGCTGAATGGCTGCTTTTGGGCTGGGGCGCGCGCGAATTCTACACAACCGCCGGCACTTATGCCGATATCACCGCGCGGGCGACCTTTCGTGCCATCACCGGCGACAGCGCCGTGATCCGGCTGGACGCCATCGGGCGGATCAATGATTTCACCGATATCCCGCTGATTGCGATGGATGCCGTGCAGTTTGCCGCCCTCTTGGATGTGCTGGCCGCCAGTTTCGCCCCCGGGCCGGATGGCGTGCCGGTGGCCATTGACCATGCGGGCTTCACGGCTTCGGACCGGTTCTATCCGGCGACCGGGCATTTCAACATTCTGACCACCTGCAATGTCTGGGTCGGGGATGTGCTGGGTGCCGCCGGTGTTCCGTTTGGCCGCTGGACACCCACACCACAGGCGATGCAGCTGTCGCTCTGGCGGTTGCACGGCGAAGGCTGATCAACTGATCGGAATGTCCTGCGCCCCGCATTTCAGCACAGCTTCGGCCCCCGGATCACCGTTGCGAAAGTAATCCAATACATGTTCACCTGACCAGCTTTGCACCTTGTCACCCGTGCTGGATGCACCCCGCCCGATGGCTGTGCCTGTGTATTCATCCTGATAGAAATATAGCACGCCGATCGTGGCGCCATCATCGCAGACCACATCCGCCTGCCCCAGACCCATCGCATTGCGTGATGTCCATGTTCCCTGACACAGAACGCCATCATTGACCACCCCGGCCAGCGTGCCCTCACCCCGCCCGAAGGCCCGGCCATGAAACCACCGCCCCTGATCGCCGATGCAGGCCAGCACGCGCACGCAGTTGGCCTGATCATCCGTCATCGGGCACAGGTCGCCATCTTGCGCCACTGCCGCAGAGCCAAGGAAAACGATGGGTAGAAGCGCGCGCAGGAACATGGCAAACCTCCATCTGATACTGCGCAGGAGCTAATGATGACCACCACCTTCGGCAAGGGCCACCACCTGCACCTGATCGACGGCTCGGCCTATATCTTTCGCGCCTATCACGCCCTGCCCCCCCTGACGCGCAAATCCGATGGCCTGCCCGTGGGCGCCGTCGCCGGGTTCTGCAACATCCTGTGGAACGAGATCACACGTGATTCCGGCCGTGATGCCCCCACCCATATCGCCGTGATCTTTGACCATTCCTCCAAAACCTTCCGCAACGATATCTATCCCGCCTATAAGGCCAACCGGCCAGAGCCACCCGAAGACCTGCGCCCGCAGTTCCCCCTGACCCGCGATGCCACCCGCGCCTTCAACGTCGCCTGCATCGAGGTTGCGAATTACGAGGCTGACGACATCATCGCCACCCTTGCCCGCCAAGCGCGTGAGGCCGGGGGCGATTGCACAATCATCAGTTCCGACAAGGACCTGATGCAACTGGTCGGCAACGGGGTGGTCATGCGTGACCCGATGAAGAACGTCCGCATTGATCTGGATGAGGTGTTTGAAAAATTCGGCGTGGACCCCGCCCGCGTGGTGGATGTGCAGGCTTTGGCCGGGGATTCGGTGGATAACGTGCCGGGCGCGCCGGGGATTGGCCTGAAGACGGCGGCCTTGCTGATACAGGAATACGGCGATCTGGAAACCCTGCTGGCCCGCGCGCACGAGATCAAGCAGCCCAAGCGGCGCGAGGCTTTGTTGGATAACGCCGACCTGATCCGCATTTCCAAACGCCTTGTCAGCCTTGACGCACACACGCCCTTGGACTTCACGCTGGATAGCCTTGAGGTCCGCCTGCCCGACCCTGTTCAGGTCATGGCCTTTTTGACTGAGATGGAGTTCCGCACCCTCACCCGCCGCGTGGCCGAACGGCTGAAGATCGACGCGCCCGCCATTCAGGAACAGGCCTCAGCGCCGGATCAGGCACAAGCTGGGCCAGCACCCGAGGCGCTGCCGTTCGACCACAGCAGTTACACTTGCATCCGCGATATGGCGACGCTGGAGCAATGGATCGCCACGATCACCGATATCGGCCATGTCGCCATTGATACCGAAACCACCAGCCTTGACGAAATGCGCGCCGACCTTGTCGGCATCTCGCTGTGCGTCCACGCCGGAAAGGCCGCTTACATTCCCCTTGGCCACCGTGCGGGCAGCGGTGATCTGTTTGGCGCCGCCGCCCTGACCGAGGGCCAGCTTTCCCTGCAAGAAGTGCTCGATGCCCTCAAACCCCTGCTTGCTGACCCCGCCATCCTGAAGATCGGCCAGAACCTGAAATACGACGCCAAGATCTTTGCCCGTTACGGCCTGAACGTCACCCCCATCGATGACACCATGCTCATGTCCTACGCCATGCATGCAGGCCTTCATAACCACGGCATGGATGCCCTTTCCGAACAGTACCTTGGCCATATGCCTATCCCGATCAAATCCCTGCTCGGTTCCGGCAAAAGCCAGATCACCTTTGACCGTGTCGCCATCGACGATGCCGTGAAATATGCTGCAGAGGATGCCGATATCACCTTGCGCCTGTGGCAGCACTTCAAACCCCGCCTGCACCGCGCGGGTGTGACGACTGTCTACGAAACCCTCGAACGCCCTCTGATCCCCGTGCTGGCGCAAATGGAAATGGCGGGCATTCAGGTTGACCGCGATACGCTGTCACGCATGTCCAATGCCTTTGCGCAGACCATGGCCGGGCTAGAGCATGAAATCCAGACCGTGGCCGGTGGCAGCTTCAACGTAGGCTCCCCCAAGCAACTGGGCGAGGTGCTGTTTGACCAGATGCAGGTGCCCGGCGGCGAAAAGGGCAAGACCGGCGCCTATGGCACGGGGGCCGACGTGCTGGAAGATATCACCACCTTGGCCGACAGCCACCCGAACGGCGCGCGCCTTGCCGCACTGGTGCTTGACTGGCGACAACTGTCAAAGCTGAAATCCACCTATACCGACGCCCTGCAAGACCATATCAACCCCGATACCGGCCGCGTCCATACCAGCTATTCCATCGCCGGCGCCAACACCGGCCGCCTTGCATCGACTGACCCCAACCTGCAGAACATCCCCGTGCGCAGTGAGGAAGGCCGCCGCATCCGCGAGGCATTCGTGGCCCCTGCAGGCCGCACGCTTGTGTCACTCGACTACAGCCAGATCGAACTGCGCATCCTTGCCCATATCGCCGACATCCCCCAGCTGCGGCAGGCATTTCAGGATGGCATCGACATCCACGCCATGACGGCGAGTGAGATGTTCAACGTGCCCCTGGACCAGATGACCAAGGATATCCGCAGCCGCGCCAAGGCCATCAACTTTGGCGTGATCTACGGCATTTCCGGCTTTGGCCTTGCGCGTAACCTGCGCATCCCGCGCGCCGATGCCCAAGGGTTCATCGACCGGTATTTCGAACGTTTCCCCGGCATCAAGGAATACATGTCCGAAACTGTAAAGTTTGCCCAGGCAAACGGCTATGTCCAAACCCTGTTCGGTCGGAAAATTCATACCCCCGAGATCAATGCGCGCGGCCCCGGTGCCGGTTTCGCCAAACGCGCCGCCATCAACGCCCCCATTCAGGGCACCGCCGCCGATGTCATCCGCCGCGCCATGATCCGCATGCCTACAGCCATCGCTGACCTTGATGCCAAGATGCTGCTGCAGGTGCATGATGAATTGCTGTTCGAGGTGGCCGAGGCGGATGCCGATACGCTGATGACCCGCGCCAAGGACGTGATGGAGGGGGCCAGTGACCCGGCGGTGAAGCTGTCGGTGCATCTGGCGGTGGAAGGCGGCAAGGGCCGCACATGGGCCGAGGCGCATTGATCCCCGATTGGCCCACCCTCAAGACCCTCGCCCTGTCGCTCAACCTGCCGCAGGTCACGGTGGACTATCCTTGGGGGAACGAGGCGCTTAAGGCGCATGGCAAGATGTGGTGCTGGTGGTCGCCCTATGTGGATGCCGCCGTGTTCAAGTGTGGCAAGGATGAACGCGAGATGTGGCTGGCCGCCGACCCTGATACCTTTACCCTCCACCCCCATTACGCCCCGCATAACCTGATCCTTGTCCGCGCCGGGCGCATTCACCCCGATTGGGCGCGCGCCCGGCTGACCCAGCAATGGCGCGACGCCGCGCCCAAAAGGTGGCTGCGCGACTGGGACGCCGCGCAATGACCGACCACATCCCCATCCCGTCCTGCACCGGCCTGCGTGACTGGCTGGCCGCCAATCACGGCAGCAGCGGCACCGTCTGGCTGGCCATCTGGAAACAGCCTGATCCGCGCCATGTGCGCTTCCGCAGATTGTCGAAGACAGCTCAGCAGGGGCTGGATCGACAGCCTGCCGCGCAAGCTCGATGACAAGCATTCCCTCCTCCGCGGCTCTCCCCGCAATCCGAAATCCGCATGGTCCGCCGTCAACAAGGCGCATGTCGCCCGCGCCCGTGCATCAGGTGCGATGACCCCGGCACAGGTGAGGCGATGATCGCGCGCGCCATCGCTGGCGGCCAATGGGATGCGCTGAATGACATAGTGGCGCTGACCATGCCCGATGACCTGACCGCCGCCCTTGCGGCCGCCACCGCCACCGCCACCGCCACATGGGATGCCTCCCCCCGCTGCGTCAAACGCGGCACGCTGGACCAGATCGCTGCCGCCAAAACCGCCACCACCCGGGCCGTGCGCATTGCCGCCGTAACCGTGCGCATTGCCGCCGTAACAGAGTCAGCCGTTCAAGGCCTGCTGCGGCCAAAGGCGTTCTGGCGGGGACACGAGGCGCTTCCCCTCCCCCCGGTGGGGAGGGGTCAGGGGTGGGGGGATACCGGCAGTTACCCCCGCACCAGCCGCACCATAAAGAACCCGTCCATCCCGCCCCAATAATCCGGCCGCAGCCGCAGGCCTCCGTCAGGCGTCACCCAACTGCCCTCGACCCAAGCCATCCCCGGCCGCTCAACCCGCAGTGCCGGATGCCGCGCCAAGGCCGCTGTCAGCTGCCCCTCGCCTTCGTCCGGCAACAGACTGCAGGTCGAAAACACCAACCGCCCGCCCGGTTTCAACCAGCCCAGGGCCCTGTCCAGCAAAGCCGCCTGCAAGGCCACCAGCCCCGGAACCTCACTGCCATCCTTTACAAAGGGCAGGTCCGGATGGCGGCGGATCGTGCCCGTCGCCGAACAGGGCGCATCCAGCAGGATCGCGTCAACCCCCCCCTCAGGCTGCCAATGCAAGGCATCCGCCACCCGCATGTCCGCCTGCAGGCCCGTCCGCGCCAGGTTCTCTGCCACCCGCGCCATGCGTGGCCCTGACAGGTCCACCGCCGTAACATGCGCCCCCGCCGCCGCCAGTTGCAGCGTCTTGCCCCCCGGGGCCGCGCACAGATCCAGCACATGCTCGCCCGCCCGGGGTGCCAGCAACGGCACCGCCATCGCCGCCGCCGCATCCTGCGCCCACCATGCGCCCGTCGCATAGCCCGGCAGGGCCGAGACCTGCCCGAACTGCGCCAGCCTGACAGACCCATTCGGCAAAACCTGCCCTTCCGGCCCGACAGCACCCGGCTTTACCGTCACATCCAACGGCGGCACGGCTGCATGCACCGCCTCAATCGCTGCCACGGCCTCGCGCCCATAGGCATGCACCATCGGCTGGCGCAGCCAGCGCGGCAGTTTCTGCACCGCCCCACCCGCAGGCACCCCATCCGGCACCTTGCGCAACACCGCGTTCACCAGCCCCGTCAAATGCCCCGTGCGCTTGCCCCGCCGCACCACCTCCACCGCCGCATTCACTGCGCCATGCGCCGCCGCCCCTGCGCCAACCTCGACCACAGCCAGCCGCAGCGCGTTGACCACCGTCACCGGCGGCACCTTGCGCAAATGCGGCGAAAGCACCGCATCCGCCCCATCCACCTGCCGCAAGACCATCGCCGCCAGCCGCATCGCCCGCGCGCGATCCTGCGGCGGCAGATGCGCCACCAGATCATCGACCTGTGCCAGCATGCGCCCTTCGTCCAAAACGGCGTCCAGCACCGCAACCGCCGCCGCGCGTGGCGCAATTCCCTCGGCCATCTGGCCCTCTTTGTCTTGTTCCCGATCTCGCGCGGCGTATATCACGGGGACCACTGCGACAAGGCCCCGCCATGACAGATACCCCGCTTGCCCCCCCCTCTCTTTCTCCCGCCGCCCAACGCGCCCTTGCCGAGGCTGAGGAACGCCGCACCAAGGCCGCGCGCGACCTGCCCGTGGAATACGGCGGGCGCGAAGGGCCAGAACCCGTGCGCTATGGCGATTGGGAAAAGAAGGGGCTGGCGATCGACTTTTGATGGCACGTGCAACGGTCAGCAGTCATGCCGCCGCCTGACCGGGGAAAAGCCGGTGTTTTGCAAAACTCCGAACCGGAATATTCGAATTTTCCGGTCCGATTTCTTCGAAGAAATCGGCGCCACCCTTGTTAGCGCAGGTTGAACGTCGCCTCATCGCCCGCGCCCTTGTCGACCGTGAAGCGGATCTTCGCGTCGTCCTGCACCTCGACCAACTGGCAGTTATACGGGATCGCCTTGCCTGACCAATCAATCTCGCGGCAGAAATAGCCATCTTCCCATGACCATGTGCCCGCCACATCCCAGCCAAGCGCCGATCCGTTGATCTGCCCATCGGGTGTGATCGTCAGTGCAATCTGAAACACCCCCAGACGCAACTCCCGTCCATCGACAACGCGCAAAAAGGTGTCCCTGTCATTGATCGGCACGAAATCGGCATAGGCAGGCGCGGCCACACCCAGTGCCAGTGCCGCCACGAAAAGTGTTCTGACCATGTCCGTCCCCGTTGTCACACGCAGCTTATACGCAGAACCGGCGCCATCAGTTCACTTCACAGCCCCAGCACATCCATCATGTCATATTCCCCAGGGCGTTGGCCCTGTCCCCACAAACACGCCCGCAAGGCCCCGCGCGCAAAGATGGCCCGGTCCGTTGCCACATGCCGCAGGATGATCCGCTCACCCGCCGCCGCGAAAATCACATCATGCTCGCCCACGATGTCGCCACCGCGTATCGACGCAAAGCCGATCTCGCCATGCCCCCGCGCATCCGAAATCCCATGTCGCCCCGCCACCATCGCATCGCGCAGCGCCACGCCCCGCCCATCTGCTGCCGCCTGCCCCAGCATCAGCGCCGTGCCCGATGGCGCGTCCACCTTCATGCGGTGATGTGCCTCGACGATCTCGATATCCCAATCCGCATCCAGTGCCTGCGCCACCTTTTGCGTCAGCCGCGTCAGCAGGTTCACCCCCAAAGACATGTTCCCCGCCCGCACGATCACCGCATGCCGCGCCGCCGCCGAAATCCTCGCCAGATGCGCATCCTCCAGCCCCGTGGTGCCAATCACATGCACCGCCCGCGCCTGTGCCGCCAGTGCCGCAAATTCCACCGTTGCCGCAGGCGTCGTGAAATCCACCACGCCTTGCGCCTTGGCAAACACCTCCAGCGCGTCATCCGTCACCGTCACGCCCAGCGCCGCCCCGCCCATCGCCGTGCCCACATCCTGCCCGATCCAGGCATGGCCCGCACGCTCCAGCGCACCCACCAGCCGCGCCTTCGGGCTGTCCGCGATCATCCGCACCAGCATCTGCCCCATGCGCCCCGATGCGCCCGTGACCACGATCCCCGGAAGTTCCGCCATATCCGCACCCCTGCTTTGGGTCTGCCATAGCGCGAAGGCCCGCAGATCGCAAACCCTGCCATTGCCGCGCCCGCGAAAACCCCTTAAACGCCCCGCATGGCAAAACGCTTTGACAACTCCAGCGGCCCTTCGCAACGGCAACTCCGTGTCGGCGAACTCATCCGCCGCACGCTGGCCGATGTGCTGAACCGGGGTGACATCCACGACCCCGACCTGAACGCCATGAGCATTACGGTGGGCGAAGTCTCCTGCTCGCCCGATCTCAAGGTCGCCACGGTATATGTGATGCCGCTGATGGGGTCCGTGCGCGTGGAAGACGCCATCGCCGCCCTTGCGCGCAACAAGCATGAACTGCGTCGCCGCGTATCAGGCGAACTTACCCTGAAATATGCCCCCGATCTGCGCTTTCGCGCGGATGAGACGTTTGACCGTCTGGATGAAACACGCCGCCTGTTCAGCGATGAAACCGTGCAGCGCGATGTGGCCGCAAGCGATGATGATCCGCAAGATTAGCCTTCTCGTGCTGATGCTCATGCCCGGCACGGCGCAGGCCGCCTGCCGCGACATCCTGTTTGAAGAGGCGCCCTATACCGTCTGCGACATTGCCCCCGACAGTGACCTGCGGCTGTTCCTGAACGGGCCGGATGGCAACCTTGGCAGCTTCGCCGCCGTGAACGCACAGCTTGCGCCGCAGGGTGAGGCGCTGACCTTTGCCATGAACGCCGGCATGTATCACGCCGACCGTGCCCCCGTGGGGCTGTTCATCGAAGACGGGCGCCAAGTGACACCGATCATTACCTCTGACGGCCCCGGCAACTTCGGCCTCCTGCCCAATGGCGTGTTCTGCATCGGCGATACCTTCGCCGTCATCGAGGCCCGCGCTTTCGCAGCCAGCCCACCCGCCTGCCGCTATGCCACGCAATCCGGCCCCATGCTGGTGATCGATGGCGCGTTGCACCCGCGCTTTCTGCCGGGCAGCGACAGCTACAACATCCGCAATGGCGTGGGCGTCCGCGCCGACGGCACGGCAGTTTTCGCCATCTCGGGCAGCCGCGTGAATTTTCACAGCTTTGGCCGCCTGTTCCGCGATGTGCTTGGCACGCCGAATGCCTTGTTCCTGGATGGCTCTATCTCGCGCCTCTATGCCCCCGCGCTTGACCGCGACGATGCAGGCTTTCCCATGGGCCCCATCGTGGGCCTTGTCACGGTCGCCAACTGATGGCGCGCGGCAGAAAAGGCCAGGCCGTGCATGGCTGGCTGGTGGTGGACAAGCCCGCCGGCATCACGTCCACCGCTGTGGTGAACAAGGTGAAATGGGCGTTTGATGCGCAAAAGGCCGGCCACGCAGGCACGCTCGACCCCGATGCCACAGGCGTACTGGCCGTGGCCCTGGGCGAGGCGACCAAGACCATTCCCTATATCACCGATGCGCTGAAAGCCTACCGCTTCATGGTGCGCTTTGGCACCCAGACCACCACCGATGATGCAGGGGGCGCTGTGCTGGCTTCCAGCACAACGCGCCCAGACGACAATGATATCCTCCGCGCCTTACCCGCCTTTCGCGGCCTGATCCAACAGGTGCCCCCGCAGTTTTCCGCCGTAAAGGTGGATGGTGAGCGCGCCTATGACCTCGCCCGCGAAGGGCAAAAGATGGACCTCGCCCCCCGCGATCTGTGGGTCGAAAGCCTGGACATCACCGCCCGCCCCGATGCCGATCATGTCAAACTCGACATGGTCTGCGGCAAGGGCGGCTATGTCCGCGCCATCGCCCGCGATCTGGGTCTCGCGCTAGGCGGCCATGCCCATGTCCTCTGGCTGCGCCGCCTCTGGTCCGGCCCCTTTGATGTCACCCAAGGCGTCAGCCTCGAGGTGATCAATGCCGAGGCCCGCACCCCAGCCCTCCTCGCCCGCCTCCTCCCCCTGGAACGCGGCCTCACCGGCCTCCCCGAACTTCCCGCCACGCCCGAAGGCGCCGCCCGCCTGCGCAACGGCAACCCCGGCATGGTCATCACGTCAACCGCCGCTTACGGTGACACCGCCTGGGCCAGCCATCAGGGCCGCGCCGTGGCCGTCGGCACCTACAAGGCGGGCGAGCTGCACCCGACCCGCGTGTTCAATACCTGACCGCAAGTCGCCCCAGTGCTGCACAAAGATCCATGCCACCCCTTTGGCTTTCAATGTCGCACAAATATCCTCGCCGAAGGCATCTGCCCTTTCAGCACGCCGGAACCGCCGTGATCATGCCGCGGCAGCGCCGTCGCCGAGGGCTCAATGCCCGAGGGGACGGCCCCCCCTTTCCGGATCATCCCCAGGTCGGGTGAAACTTGCCTGCTGGCGATCCCGTGAAAATCTCGCAGCCCGTCGCCGTCACGCCCACCGTATGCTCGAACTGCGCCGACAATGACTTGTCCCGCGTGATCGCCGTCCAGTCATCCGCCAGCACCTTCGTCTCTGGCCGCCCAAGGTTCACCATCGGCTCGATCGTGAAGAACATGCCTTCTTCCAGCACCGGCCCGCTGCCCGGACGCCCGTAATGCAGCACATTCGGCGGCGCGTGGAACACCCGCCCCAGGCCATGCCCGCAGAAATCACGCACAACGCTCATCCGCTGCGCCTCGACATAGGACTGGATCGCATGGCCGATGTCGCCAAAGGTCTTGCCGGGCCGCACGGCCGCGATCCCCCGCATCAGCGCCTCATGCGTCACATGCAGCAACCGCTCGGCAAAGGGTTTCGGCGT
>JALOSO010000239.1 GCA_025458385.1 Paracoccaceae bacterium
CCAACCGCTGCTGTTCGGCTGCATCGGCGGCTTCGTCCGCCACCCGCTGCGCCTCAATCGCCGCCGCCTCATCGGCCAGCCGCTGCTGTTCGGCTGCATCGGCGGCCTCATCCGCCAGCCGCTGCGCCTCAATCGCCGCTGCCTCATCGGCCAAGCGTTGTTGTTCGGCAGCGTTGGCGGCTTCATCGGCCAGCCGCTGCGCCTCAATCGCCGCCGCCTCATCGGCCAAGCGTTGTTGTTCGGCGGCGTTGGCGGCTTCATCGGCCAGCCGCTGCGCTTCGGCTGCATCGGCGGCAGCCTGATCGGCGGCCGCCTGCGCTGCGGCAATCGCGTCTGCGATGGCCTGCGCCTGCGCAGCGTAATCCGCGGGGTTACAGGCGGCCTCTGCTGTCGGCACGCAAAGCACCGTACCGTCGATTGCCGTGACCGACCCATCGCCCATCAGTTCCTGCGCATAGGCAGGCACCGTCGGCAGGGGCCACAGCGCCATCGAGATCGCGGTTGTCGAGCAAAGCAGACGTTTCATCCAGGCATTCCTTTCAAAGGTCGCGCAGTACCGAAACCCTTCGGCCTGTGCGGCAATCCGTTCCTGCACTAAAGCGCGTTCATCCTTGTTATGCCATATCAGCAATGCATTTTGGCCCGGTCATGCGATAACAGGCCAGTTTTCGCTACCCCTGCCGGATCGCCTGCAAAAGGCGGCTTTTCTCACCCGCATCGCGCGTATCGGCAATGGCATCGCCAAGGGCCTGCAAGGACGCAATGGAATGGCTGGCGCGAAAGCTGTCGACATGCGGCAGCATGGCCCGGATACCACTGGCTTTTGGCGCGAACCCGTCCCAGCGGAGAAGCGGGTTCAGCCAGATCAGCCGGCGCGCCGACAGGTGCAACCGCTGCATTTCAAGCGCAAGTTGCCCGGCATCGTCGCGGTCCAGCCCATCGGTGATCAGCAAGACCACCGCCCCCTGCCCCAGCACCCTACGCCCCCAGTCACGGTTGAACGCATGCAGGCAGGCGCCGATCCGCGTGCCGCCCGACCAGTCCTGCGCCTGCGCGCCCGCCTGTGCAAGGGCCGCGTCCACATCGCGGGTCCGCAAATGGGGGGTGATGTTCGTCAGCCGCGTGCCAAAGGTAAAGCCATGCACCCGCGCCCAGCCCTGCCCTTTGCGGTTGGCCACCGCGTGCAGGAAATGCAGCACCATGCGGCTGTATTGCGACATGGAACCGGAGATATCGCAGATGACCACAAGACTGGGCCAGCGGATGGCAGGGGTTTTCCTTGCCAGCGCCGTAACCTCTCCGCCCTGCCGCAGGCTGGCACGCAGGGTGCGGCGCAGATCAATGGCCGGACCACTGGTGGCGGTGACATTGCGGCGCGACGGCAGGGGTTTGACGGGAAGGGACAGGCGGGCCAGCATGCGCTTGGCCTCGGCCACCTCGGCTGTGGTCATCTGTTCAAAGTCGAGCGTGCGCAGGCGTTCTTCCTGCGACATGGTCTTGCTGGCGTCGATGGTGATTTCGTCAATGCCACCTTCCGGGTCTTGCGGCTGCGGCAGGCGGTCTTCCGCGCCTTCCAGCAGCGCCTCCGCCGCGCGGCGTTCGGCGGCATCGGCTTTGCGGTCCTCTTGCACGCCACGCACGGCGGGCAGAAGCAGCGACATCATCTGTTCCAGATACTGCGGATCGCGCCAGTACAGGCGGAACACCTGCGCAAAGACGGCGCGCTGTTCGGGGCGCGAGACGAAACAGGCGTGCAGGGTCCAGAAGAAATCAGGCTTGTTGGAAAAGCCAGCGGCCTGCACGGCGCGGATGGCATCAATGGTGCGGCCGGGGCCGATGGGCAGCCCGGCCTTGCGCAGGGCGCGGGCGAAATGGGTGATGTTGCGGGCAAGCTTGCCGTCATCGGGGATGAGGATTTCGGGGTATTGCATGGACGCGTCGGGCCTTTTTGACAAAGGCCGGGGGGTTTCACACCCCCCGGACCCCCCGTGGGATATTTGTGGACCGAAAATGTCAGGGGGAAAGCGATTGGCGGGCTTCATCGAGAATGCGTTTGGCCTCGGACCCTTGGAGTTTCTGGATATCGTCCTGATATTTCAGGATGGCACCCAGCGTGTCGGCGATGACTTCCGGGGAAAGCTGAATGACATCGAGGGCCAGCAGGCACTTGGCCCAGTCGATGGTTTCGGCGACACCGGGTTTCTTGAACAGATCCTCAGCCCGCAGGCGTTGGACGAAGGCCACCACTTCACGGCTGAGGGCATTGCTCGCCTCCGGTGCGCGCGATTGCAGGATGGCGAGTTCGCGGGTGGCGTCGGGGTAGTCGACCCAATGATAGAGGCAGCGGCGTTTGAGGGCATCATGCACCTCGCGCGTGCGGTTACTGGTGAGGATCACAATGGGGGGTTCGGGCGCGCGGATGGTGCCAAGTTCGGGGATGGTCACCTGAAAATCCGACAAGGCTTCCAGCAGGAAGGCCTCGAAGGGTTCATCGGTGCGGTCCAGCTCATCAATCAAGAGCACGGGCGCGCCACCGGCTTGGGGGCGCATGGCGGCCAGAAGCGGGCGTTCGATCAGGAATTCCTCGGTGAAGAGGTCGGTCTTTTTCAGGCCCGCATCGGCGCGGATGGCGACCATTTGCGCGGCAAAGTTCCATTCGGCCACGGCGCTCGCCGCATCCAGCCCCTCGTAACACTGCAAGCGGATCAGGCGGCGGCCAAGGGCGGCCGCAATCGTCTTGGCGATTTCCGTCTTGCCGGTGCCTGCCTCACCTTCCAGAAAAAGCGGGCGGCCAAGGCGCAGGGACAGGAATACCACGGTCGCGAGCGCGCGATTGGGCACATAGCCCTGCCCTGCCAGCATGGTTTCGGTTGCATCGATGCTGTCTGGAATTATGGTCACCCGCGCCCCCCGGTTGGCCCACAGGTTGGCCATGGGTCAGGGCGCGGTCAAGCCATCATTGGCCATATCCTGCATGAGCCAGGCACGAAATGACACCAGCGGCGCGCGCGGCGGCAGGCCCTGCGGCCAGACGAGGTAATAGCTGCCCTGCGCGCGCACGGGGCCGCCGTGCAGGGGGATCAGACGGCCATCGGCCAGTTCGCGGGCAATCAGGAAGGTGGGCAGCAGCGCCGCACCAAGGCCCAGAAGCGTGGCCTGCATCATGGTGGCGAACTGGTCAAACTGCATGCCTTCGGTGCGCGGGGCCGTCATCCCGTGATGCGCGAACCACCGCCGCCAGTCACCGGGGCGCGATTCGAGCGACAAAAGGGCGGGGTTTTCGGGCGGGTTGGGGGCGGTGACGGCGATGATGTCTTCATCCATCAGCTTGAAGAAGTCGGCCCCCGGCCAATCCTCGCGGCCGTAGTGGATGGCGGCGTCAAAGCGGCTGTCCTCGAACGCAAAGGGCTTCAGGCGCGTGGACAGGTTCACCGTCACCTCTGGGTGCGCCTGCGCGAAACGCGCAAGGCGCGGGGCCAGCCAGTGCATGCCGAAGGCGGGCAGAATCGACAGGTTCAGACTGCCACCGCTGGGGTTGGCGCGCAGGGAAAGCGATGCGTTTGCCAGCGTTTGCAGGGCCTTTCGCACCTCTGCCACATAGTCCTTGGCCGCTGGCGTCAGACGCAGGCGCTGCTTTTCCAGGATCAGCAAGGGCACGCCCAACTGATCTTCCAATGCCTTCAACTGGTGGCTCACAGCCCCCTGCGACAGCCCAAGGCTTTGCGCCGCGGCGGCGCCCGTGCCCAGCCTGTCGACCGCCTCCAATGCCAGAAGCGCGGGGATCGACGGCAGGTAGCGGCGGTTGAACATGTTGAGATTACCTCAAGATCACATGACAACGATTCGATACCCCCACCCTGTCATTCATGCAATAATCATCACCAAGCCAAGGGAGCGCCCGCCATGAACAAACCTGCCCAACCCGTGTTGAAAGCCAAGGATGCCCCCGATCTGGGGCGGTTTGATTGGGAAGACCCCTTTCGTCTGAATGACCAGCTGACCGAAGAGGAGCGCATGCTGCGTGATGGCGCGCGGTCTTACGCGCAGGAACGCCTGCAACCACGGGTGATTGCGGCCTATCGTGAGGAAACCACGGACCCCACGATTTTCCGCGAGATGGGCGAGATGGGCCTGCTGGGCGCCACGATCCCCGAGGCTTATGGCGGCTTGGGGGCCAGCTACGTGGCCTACGGCTTGATCGCGCGCGAGGTGGAGCGGGTGGATTCGGGGTATCGGTCCATGATGTCGGTGCAATCCAGCCTCGTGATGTATCCGATCTATGCCTATGGGACCGAGGCGCAGCGGATGAAGTATCTGCCAAAGCTGGCAGCGGGCGAGTGGATCGGCTGTTTCGGGCTGACGGAACCGGACGCGGGGAGCGACCCGGCGGGGATGAAAACCACGGCGAAAAAGACGGCGGATGGCTATGTGCTGAATGGCGCGAAGATGTGGATATCAAACGCGCCGATAGCGGATGTGTTTGTGGTCTGGGCGAAATCCGAGGCGCATGGTGGCAAGATCAAGGGCTTTGTGCTGGACAAGGGCACGCCGGGCCTGAGCGCGCCCAAGGTGGGGGGGAAGCTGTCCTTGCGCGCCTCGATCACGGGCGAGATCGTGCTGAAGGACGTGCATGTGGGCGAGGATGCTTTGCTGCCGCATGTGGAGGGGTTGAAGGGGCCGTTCGGCTGCCTCAACCGTGC
>JALOSO010000240.1 GCA_025458385.1 Paracoccaceae bacterium
GGCAGGTCGATATCAATCACCTGCGTCCAGTAATCGCGCGGCATGTTGATCTGCACGGGTGCCGACATCCGTTTCGCGTTCAGGATGCAGCGGTTCAGCACCTCGGCCACGCGCGCCGGATCGCGCACCTCTTCCTGATATGCCACCATATCGGCGAACAAGGCCATCTGTTCCACTTCCTGGAACCCGCCCATGCCGATCGTCTTGTTTGCCGCCTGCGGCGTCACCAGCAACAAGGGCGTGTGGTTCCAGTAGGCCGTCTTCACCGCCGTCACGAAATTCGTGATCCCCGGCCCGTTCTGCGCAATCATCATGCACATCTTGCCCGTCGCCCGCGTATAGCCGTCCGCCATCATCCCGCCACTGCCTTCATGCGCGCAGTCCCAGAACGTGATCCCCGCCCGTGGAAACAGGTCCGAAATCGGCATGAACGCCGATCCGATGATCCCGAATGCATGTTCGATCCCATGCATCTGCAGCACTTTCACAAAGGCTTCTTCCGTGGTCATCCGCATGGCAAATCTCCTGTTCCTTCTCCGCCTTCTACCGGGTGCCACCACACCCCCGTTAGGGCCAAAGAGTGTACCCTGTTAAGTCCAGAACAACCGCGCTTGCCGCACCATCGCCCGTGCGCGGGCAGGTTCCGCCCACCAGCACGCCTGCACCTCAGCCAAGATATGGTCGCGCCGACCGCTTGCGTTGCGATCAAATCCAAGATCAAGCCGAACATCATCAACCCGTGACTCTTCCCAGTCAATCAGTGCCAGCTGCCCTTCTGGCAGGCGGATCACGTTACCCGGGTGCACACCCCCGTGCACGACCGCGACATCATCCGGCTGGGGCAAAAGGCCCCTTCCGACCGGGACACGCCGCATAAGGCCCGGCCGCGGCGGCCAGCCATGCGTCATCCGGTGCAGTCGTCGCAATGCAACGCGCAATGTCGGCAAGTCCCGTGCCTGCCCAGGCTGACCCGGCAGAAAAGGCTCGATAGTCCAGCCGTTCGCCGAAAGCGCCCCAGTCACTGTCGGCACCAACGGGGCCAACCTGATCCCCAGCCGTTGTGCCAGTGACTGAACCCGGTCAAGCCACCGCAGCGCAGGTTGCGATGCAGCACCGGCCCGCGCCACATGAAGCACCCCGGCAATCTCGACCCGCCAAAGACAGGACCTGCCGCCGCCCGGCATCTGCCCAAGTACCTGCGCGTTCCACGCTTGCAGGCCGTTCATGGCAAGGCCTGCGCAATTCGTGCGATGCCATCCGGGATGCGTTGCAAGCTGATCGATGAATAGGCCAGCCGATAATGGCTGCGATCAGGCCGCCCGGGGTCAAAGAACGCCTGCCCCGGCTCGATCAGCACGCCCTCTTCCCGCAAGGCCAGGGCCAGCTTTCCGGTATCCACCCCATCGGCCCGCATCCAGAACGACGATCCGCCAAATCCCCCCTGCCCCGCGACCGTCAGCCCATGCGCCGCAATCGCCTCGGCCATTGTAATCCTGCGCCGCTTGTAGGCCTGTTTCATCCGGTTCACCAAGGCGTCGTAATGCCCCAGCGAAAGGAAATACGCCGCCGTCCGCTGCAAATGCCCCGGCGGATGTCGCAGGACCTGCGCCCGCAGTGCCCGCGCCTCTGCAATAAACCCCTCTGGCGCGACGATGTAGCCCAGCCGCAACCCCGGGAAGAGCGACTTCGAGAATGACCCGATGTAAATCACCCGCCCGCTTGCATCCATGGACTTCAGGCTGGGCGAGACTGGCCGCAGAAAACTCATCTCGAACTCGTAATCATCTTCAACGATCACGAACCCCTGCGCCTCTGCCGCCGCAAGCAGCGCCCGCCTGCGTTCAAGCGGCATCGTGGCATTCGTCGGGCAATGGTGGCTTGCTGTCGTGAACACGACATCCGCCGCAGGCAGCGCTTCGGGCGGCAACCCGTCGGCATCCACGTCGACTGAGGTCACCTCGGCCCCCGTCTGCCCCAGCATCGCGCGCAAGGCCGGATAGCCCGGGTTCTCCATCACCGCCCGCCGCCCGGGCATCAGCAAGACCGAGGCCGCCAACCAAAGCGCATTCTGCGCCCCCATGGTCAGCAAAACCTCGCCTTCCCGCGCATCGATCCCCCGGCGCGGCAGGATCGCCCGCAGCAGGTATTCGATCAGCAAAGGATCATCCCGGTCATAAAAATCTGCCGTCAGCGTCTCCAGATCGCGTCGCCCAAGGGCACGCAACGCGCATTGCCGCCAGTTCTGATGATCAAACAGCGTCAGGTCCGCCTGCCCATAGATGAACGAGTACGGATACCGCGCCCAATCCTGCGGCTTGTCCAGCCGCTCGGCCCCCGTAAACCGCCGGCCCGTCAGCAGCCCAAAATCCACCGCGCCCGGCCCATAGGCCCTTGCCGCCCGGATGTCCGGCTGCACAGGCGCGGTATCAGAGACAAAATACCCCGACCGCCCCTTCGAGGTGAGGTAATCCTGCGCCACGAGGTCGGTATAGGCCAACGTCACCGTAATCCGGCTGATCCCCAGATGGTCGGCAAGGCCACGGGACGATGGCATCTTCTCCCCCACCCGAAACCGCCCGTTCACAATGCCTTCTGCCACCAGCGCCCGGATACGCTGCTGCAAGGTGCCGGTGGTGGCAGGGGGCAGGAAAAACGCCTCAACAGGAATGGGCATGCTGGACCTAACAGGCTGCGGGTTCTGGCATGATTGGGGCAGTGAAAGGGATCGGTCAAGTCCAGCTTGACCCCTTCCCTGCGCCCGGAATCGAGGGCGAAGCCCGCCGGGCAGCGTCCGACCGCCCCGCCGACCAATTAAATGGGGGGCGCACGCTCCTCCACCCTTACCGCCTAGAACACGCGTCAGAAGTATCTGCACCATAAAGCGCCTAGAACCAGCGTCGCAGCGTCCCCCCGGCGGTCAGACGCTGCCCTGTGATGGACAAAAAGTAGGGTGGGTGAAACCCACGTTTTTCCGTGGCTTACATCACCCGACAGCCGTGGGTTTCACCCACCCTACCTTGCGGCCATTCTGATTGTAGCATTTGGCAAAGACCCGAACCCATGGGTTGGCTGACACGCGCAATCGCTCAAATCTCAGGAACAAGTGTTCGTTTTCCAGACGCCCCAAACGCAAGGCCCACCGTGGAATCCCCCTCACCCCCCGCCTCTGCTACTTATGTCGCCGTTGCCATCGTCTGGATCATCATCGGGGGCCTGTCGTTCTTTTTCTATTCCGTCGCCCCCATGGACAGCACAGATCGTCTCGCCTTCTGGCTCTACTTCTGCACAATCCCCATATCGATGACGTTGATGATCTGGCGCATCCCCATCGGAACAGTTGCATTCTGCGCAGTCTACATCGGCTTCAATTTTGTCCTGTTGGGCGGCGCAATTACCTCCGGCATGCTCTGGCCCTTCGGCACTATCCTTGTCTTCTTCCTGACGATCATGCTGGCGCTGACAGTATTCGCCCGAGACGTGGCGCGAAGCCCGCAGGGCTGACCACCAAAAAAGTGGTCGAAAGCGAGTGCCTTACGGCTATCGATGTCTCAAGACCTTACGAGTCTCAATCGGAATAGCAAGGTAGGGTGGGTAAAACCCACCCCTTAAGCCATCAGGTAGGCAACGTGGGTTTCACCCACCCTACCCCACCGCCCGCACCCTTAACCCGACCCAATCCTTAAAAAAGATGAAACCTGCTCACCCAACGCATTGATTTTATTGACCCCGGAAAGCGTCCCTTCGAGGGACGCCCCCCGAAACCCCTCAGGCGAACACGCGACCCAAGGCCCCGTCAATCGCATCGGTGATCTGGTCAATATCATCCGGCGTCGCGATCAGCGCGGGCGACAGGCACAGCGTGTTGTTGAACCCCGGAACGCTGCGGTTCGTGGCCCCGATGATCACCCCTTGGGCCATGCAGTCCGCCACCACCGCCTGCACTTTCTTTTCATCCGCAGGCTCTTTCGTACCCCGGTCCGCCACCAGCTCTGCCCCGCAGAACAGACCCTTGCCGCGCACATCGCCAATGACCTTGTGCTTGTCCATCAGCGCATGCAAGTTGCCCATCAGCCGGTCACCCATCCGCAACGTGTTGTCCAGCAGCCCTTCATCCTCGATGATCCGCATATTCTCCATGGCCGCCGCCGGCCCGCCCGTACAGCCGCCAAAGGTGCTGATATCGCGGAAGTACGACATCGGGTCTGACGGATCATCCTTGAACATGTCAAACACCGCTTCCGTCGTCACCGTGCAGGAAATCGCCGCATAGCCCGACGCCACACCCTTCGCCATCGTCACGAAGTCCGGTTTGATCCCGTAATTCTGATAACCGAACCACGTGCCTGTGCGCCCCACACCGCAAACCACTTCGTCGATATGCAGCAGGATGTTGTACTTCGTGCAAAGCTCCTGCACGCGTTCCCAATACCCCTCCGGCGGCGTGATCACACCCCCGCCCGCCGTCACCGGCTCCAGCACCATTGCGCCAATCGTATCGGGCCCCTCGCGCAGGATCACCTCTTCAATCGCATCCGCCGCGCGCCGTCCGTAATCCGCCACATCCCATTGCTTGCGATATTCCAGGCAATGCGGCACCATCACGAAGCCTTCCGGGAAAGGCCCGTACATCGCGTTGCGCTGGAACTGCCCGCCCGAGGCCAAGGCCGCAATCGTCGTATGGTAATCGCGCTCGCGGAACAGGATCTTCCACTTTTTGCCGCCATGATGCCGGTGCGCGATCTGGCGCACCATCTTGTACACCTTCTCGTTCGCCTCCGATCCCGAGTTGTTGTAATAAACCCGGCTCATCCCCGGCATCTTTTCGATCAGGCGCTTGGCAAACACGGCCCCCGGCACCGTGCCCGCCGCCCCGGCAAAATAGTTCATGCGGAGCAGCTGATCGCGCACGGCATTCGCAATGCTTTCGCGCCCATAGCCCACGTTCACCGTCCACACGGCGCCCGAGACCGCATCCAGATGCTCTTTGCCCTTGGCATCCCAGACGCGCATCCCCTTGCCTTCGACGATCACGCGCGGATCGACCGTTTCGTACTGCTTGTGCTGGCTCAGGTGGTGCCAGACATGTACGCGGTCAGCCTCGACCACAGCCGAGATGTCGTTTGCCAGATTGTCCATTGCCACACTCCCGTTTCAGCCAGAATTTGCCCGCAGTCTCGCTGAAACGGCTGCAAAAGTCATCTGTTGTCGTAAGGCCAGACAAGATGCCACGGTCAGTCCAGCAGGCGCGCCGCATTTGCAGGCAAGTCCGCTGCAAAAGCCGCGAATTCCGCGTCGGCCATGGCCACATCATGCACAGCCGCCGGATAGGCGCCCGACTGCACATCCGCCGCAAATTCGCGGAATGCCGCCACCCGTTCGGCCTGCAGCCGCGCATATTCGGCGGCAAAGTTGCGATAGGTCTTGGCATGGCGCGGCCTGTGGCCATCGGTGCAGCCCAGCACGTCTTCGGCAAAAAGGTACTGCGCATCCGCCCCCGGCCCCGCCCCCATACCCAGCATGATCAGACTGGTATTCCGGCTGATGAATGCGCCCAACCGGTCTGGCACCACCTCCAGCTCGGCCCCGAAGGCGCCCATCGCCTCAAGCCGCTTCACATGGTCCCACACAGCGCGCGCTTCAGACGCGGTCTTGCCCACGGCCCGCCATCCTGTCCAGGTGACGATATTGGGGTTCAGGCCGACATGGGCGACAATGGGCACATGGTTGTCGCAAAGAACCTGCTGGATCGCAAAACTGGCGGCGCAGTAAAAGCTGTCACCCCCCATGCGGCCATAGTGAAACGCTGCGCGCAGGTAATCGTCTGCCGTGGCCAGATCACCATTCGGGCCATAGGGCAGGCCCACCTGCACGAAACAGCGCCCGGCCGCCGCGCGCATATCGGGCGAAAAATACTTCGCCTCGATCGACAGCATGTGGACGCCCGCAGCATCTGCTGCGGCTGCCTCCTCTGGCGTCTTGACGTAAAGCATGCTGATCTTTTGCCCGCGCGCCTTCATGGCACGCATGTCGGCAACCGTAGGGCGGGGGTTCTTGTGCACCATGGGGATACCATCGCTGTCTGGATATGGGGACCGCAGGCGGCATAACCGGCCACCCGTCACGCCAGCTAAGCGGACAGCCCCCGTCACCCGCAAGGGCCTGCAGGGCGGTCTTCGTCAAAACACGTCAGATGCGCGGGACTGGTGACCTGTATGCAAGAACGGCCTTGATGCACATATCCTGAGGATACATCAGTTTGTGCACCGCGTACGGCAGCCGGGATGCAGACGCAGCCCCACCCCCCCTTCAAGACCAGAAACGGACCCACGCGCAACAAAGCGCTGAAGCCGCGCGGTTCGCGGGCGATCTGGCATGGCCCCGGCATCTTGCCCGACCATCCGCGCACGCAAATGAAGGATCAGCAATCGGCAAGACAGTTTCAAGGTTGACCCGCCGTTTCAGCGCGCTCGACATGTCGTTGACGCCAAGATCGCGAAGGTTGGCCGTGGCAATCAGGTTGCAGCCCGGCACCGCACGTGGCGACAGTTGCCAGCCAGCAGGCCTGACGTCACGATCGACAGCAACATCGTCAAACGCACGGTCCGTCCCTTCACCCTCGAACACAAGTACGCCCGTTTCGCAGGCCAAAATGCCGATGCCAAAAACTGGGGCGGCCGCGTGCCACGCACCAAGACCTGCAAGATGAACGGCCAGGAAAGATCAGGCATGCGCGCGGGCCGAGCGTGATGGCACGAGAGCCGATGCGCAGCATGTTGCCCGACCAGCGGCGAAAGTTCTGCACCATCCGCCTCATGCCAGCGCCTTTGATGACCTCGACCGTGGAAACCATGGCAGCGGGGACGTAGATCATCTTCGCCCGCTTGGACAAAAAGTGGTACCGGGTCGACTTGTCATCGCCTGACAGGATCCGGAAGCGGCCCCAAAGCCAATGGTCAAGATGATCAGCCTCGATCGCGCCGATGACGGCCTTGGTGATGGCGGCTTCCTCGCAATAGGTTGTCATTTGGATATGCACCCGGCGCGGTCGCCAGCCCGCAGCCCAAAGCGCCGATGCCGCGCAGCGCATCGGCGGCCACTTCAGACGGCGGTCGTATTCGGCCCGCGCCGCATGGGTGAACCACCGGCCGAACCGCCATGTGCGCAGGTTGCCGACGGCGATGGTGATGTGGCGCAGATCAGGGT
>JALOSO010000241.1 GCA_025458385.1 Paracoccaceae bacterium
GGGGTATTGGGCCCTGGGCACTTGGGCCCTGCAACAAGGCGTGGCACAGGCGGTGGCACAGGCGCGCACGCAGGGGCTGCAGGCCAGCCTTGGTGCCGTGGACAGCACGGGTTATCCCTTGCGCTTTGTGCTGCGGATGCAGGATGTTGATCTGGGTGATCCTGTGACGGGCCAGCGCTGGCAAGTGCCTGGTCTGGCCTTGCGGATTGCCGCATGGCGGCCCTGGGTTGCCGATCTGTCACTGACGGGCGATCAGCGCATCAGCCTTCCGGGGCAAGACCTGCTGCTGCAGGCGACGGCGCTTGCGGGCCGCCTTGCCACGGCACCCGACCCGGACCTGCCGCTTTCCGCGATTGACATCGCGCTGGCTGAAGCACGGCTGCAATCAAGCCTTGGCTGGCAAGTGGCCCTTGGTGATGCACAGCTTGTGATGTCAGCCGATCCCGCGACCCCGGGCGCCTATGACATGCGGCTTGATGTGGCGGGTCTTGAACCTGATCCCGCATTGATTGCGGCAACCGGCCTGCCCGCTGCGATCAGCCGGGTTGCGCTGCGTGGCGCGGTGACGCTGACCGCCCCGCTTGACCGGCATGCCGGCCAGACGCAGCCCCGGTTGCAGGCCCTGTCGGTGACCGAAGCACAGGCGATCTGGGGGCCGGTCACACTGACCATTGCAGGTCAGGTGATGGCCGGCGAAGGCGGGTTGGCCGATGGGCGGCTTGAGATCGGCATCACCGGCTGGCGAAATCTTGTGCCCCTGATGGTCGCGGCCCGCGCGATCACGCCCGAACTGGCCCCGACGGTCGAGGGGCTGCTGAACGCCCTTGCGGCCGAGGATGGCGATGCCGAAACCCTGTCCTTGCCCCTGATCTTTGCGGCTGGCCGGGGCACGCTGGGGCCGCTGCCACTGGGCCCTGCACCCCGGCTGAACCAGGGGTTTTGACCCCGGGCGCGCCGTCATCCCGCGCGCCCGGCAGCAGCCCGCCCTTCAGTTAAGCGCCTGTTTCAGGCGGGGCAGATGCCGCATCACCAGCAGGTCCAGCACCACAATGGCCACAATCAACGCGCCCGCCAGCGGAAACGCGACCCCAAGCGCCACCACCACAACCGCTGCCAGTTTCCAGAAAGGCAAGTCGCGCGGGCGCGGCGGGGCTGCCAGCCGCATGGCACCCTCCGGCCGCCGCCGCCACCACATCACCAGGCCCGACACCGGCAGAAAGATCATGCCCAGGCAGAACACCGTGTTCAGCGCCAGGTTCCAGACCCCCAGATCGCCTTCGTGGAACGCAATGCCCCAGGCCATCATCTTGGCATAGGCCGAATAATCCGCATAACCCACATCCGCCAGCACGTTGCCCGTGTACTGGTCGATATGGATCGTCCGGTCCGCCGCCGGGTTCGGCCCGTCGTTTGACATGCTGTCATGGCTGATGGTCCAGACCCCCTCTTCGCCCGACGGCATGTTCACCTGAAAGCGTTTGTCAAAGCCTAAGCCCTGCGCAAAGGCCACCACCCCGTCCAGCGTGACTGGTGCCGCCACCGCCACCTGCCCCGCCAGCGAGCCTGAGGCCGGCAACGGCGTCTGTTCCAGCGCCCATGGCACCTCTTTCGCCGCCCCATGGTTCATGTCGGCATGCGTCTTGTCCGACAATGGCACCGCATCCCACTTTTCCGCCGGAAAAGTGCTCCAGGCCTGCACGAACTTGCCGCCCCAGATCCCCGCCCAGCTGAGGCCCGAGATGAAGAACACCAGCATCACCACCGAAAGCCAGACACCCACCACACCATGCAGTGATTTCCAGAAGGCCCGCCCGCGCGCGGCAAGGTTCGGCACCACCATGCTGCCCGCCCCCGCGTTGCGCGGCCAATGCAGGTAAATCCCGCTGACCACCATGATGATGCCAAGGCTCGCCGCAGCTTCGATCAGGTAATCCCCCAGATCGCCCAACAGCAGCGTGCCGTGGATATCGGTTGCGAAATCATACCAGCCTGCGCGCCATGGAAAGGTTTCCACCACCGCGCCCGTGTAGGGGTCGATCACCACTGTTGTCGCGGCATCCCCCGTGTCCACCTTGAACACGGCCACCCGGTCAGCCGCCAATGGTGCGATGTATTGCGTGGCCGCACCGCCCGGAACGGCCGCCTCGGCCCGCCCGCGCAGGTCAGACATGGCCAGTGGCGCTTCGGTCGGCGTGACCAGGGCACGTTCGCCGTTCAGTTCGGTCATGGCACTGATCCACAGCATGATCAGCCCGGTGACGGCCAGCATCATCAGGAAGGGCATGACGTAAAGCCCTGCATAAAAATGCCAGCGCCACGCGATAAAGTAATTGCGGTTTGCAGCCGTCTGGCTGCCGGGCGCATCAGCGCCTGCAGAATGGTCGGTCATGGGATATCCCCTGGGTCTGAAGGTTTCGAAACTGCGAAAACGTCAGATCAGGGCAGGGGGCCCTGTTGCAGGCGGCAGACCCGTCGCCTGCGCGAAAGCAACCGGTGTTGACAGGGTGGGTGCAAAGGATGGCCTTGCTTGCCCTTGCAAGGGCGCCATCGCCAGTGGTGCGCACAAGGCAAGGGCGGTTTGCCCACAGGCCCAATCGCATCCCTGTGCAGCCCCCAGATCATCATGCCCGGTGCCACTGTCGACAACGGTTGTGACTGGCCCGTCCCCCGTGCACAGCACCAGTTCAAACGTGCCGCCAGCCGTGCGCATCGGCATGACCGCGGCAGGCAGCAGCGACATCAGCACAAAGGGCAGGCAAAGCAGCCAGCCCAGAAAGTGCGTTCGATGTGTTGCCCGCAGGATCATGCGTCAAGGGGTTAGCGCCCCTCCAACAAAGGCGCAAGTGGGGATCATGTCCGGCCGCCCCCTTTGCGGGTTTGTCACCGGCGGGCCGCGAAAGCTGCCCAACTTGGCCACAATTCCGGTTTATCCCGCCTGCAAGGCCAAAGGTTCTTTTGTGGGGAAAGACAATGTCAAACGCATTTCTTGGCAGTTTCATCGCCATTGCGGCTGTGGCCGTGGGCACGCTTGACTACACGATGCAAAGCCGCCGACTTGACCTTGGCTTCGGTCAACTTGGTCCGGGCGCCTATATCAACACATTTTCCACGCGCTATTCCGACATGAAGGCCGATCAGGCCGCAGCGGCCGAAACGGCGGAGTTGCGCCGTAGCGCCCTGCGCACCCTTCTGCCCGAGGCCCCCGCCGGCTGGACCATGCGCGAATGGAACGAAGCGGATCGCGCACAGCTTTTCCGTGACAACAGCCTTCCCACCGAAAGCCAGCACCCCGATCCGGAATTTGCTGCTGCCGAAAACGCCATTCTGCAGGACCCGACGATCAAGGCCCTGTCGGCTGCAAGTGAACAGCAGCGCCTTGCCGCGGAAAAAGCCGAAATCCGATTCTATCAGCGCGGCGATAGCCTGATAGCGCTGCGACTTGATTTCACCAAGGCCGGGGGCGGTGGTGTTGGTCTGGGGGCTGGCATGACAGAACGCGCCCTAAGCATCGTCACGGCGAACATGACGTCGATGTCCAGCAGCAAGGGATTTCAGATGATCGCGGGGGTCCCCTACAGCCGCAATGGGCGGATGTATCTGCCGTCCAGTCCGGGCAACGCAGGCGGTGAAGACCTTGAGGTGATGCTGTTTCAGGGCCAGATGGGCGGAGAGGTCACGATTTCCGTCAATGCCCGCGCAACGGATGCGGATGTGGCCGACCTGCTGGCGCAGATCGATTACGACCGTCTGAACAAGTTGCTGTCGACGCCGATGGAAGGTGTTGGCAGCGCGGCCGTGGCGTTGTCGGCAAGTGAATCGACGGAATTGGCTGAAAAGGCGGTCGATGCCCAGACGGCAGCGGTGATCGCCCGTGGACGCGCCGCAGAAGAAGAGTTGCGCAATATTGGCAGGATGCTTGCAGACGATCCGGCGACAGCGGCAGCGTCCGCAGATGCAGATGCAGATGCAGATGCAGATGCAGCTGCTGCGGCAGGGACGGGCGGTGGTGGTCTGCTGGGCATGTTCATGCAGCGTGCGTCCGACGTGGGCGCAGACGCCGCCAAGGCAGAGGAACCCGCAGCACCAGCGGCCGGTACACTCGCCTCATTCGGAACGCCTGCGCCTGTGGCAGCCCCCGCGCCCACGCCTGAACCTGCACCCGCAGCCGTGGCCGAACAGGCGGCTGTCGCACCTTCGGTCCCTGCCGCCCCCGCTGCCGAAGTGCGCATCCGTCGCCCCGGCGATCTTGGTGGCGAAAACTGCCAGATGACGGCAACAGGCAAGCGCTGCTCGCTGCTTGGTGATTGATTGCGGCCCGCCTGCGCGGGGCATGTCGTTTTCAGCCCTTAAAGGTCGTCGCTCCCTGCCCTTTTTTGCCGCTTTCAGGCAGAAAGGGGCCGCATGTGATAAGGGAGTCGGGCGATGAAGACCCATGTGAAGGCACTGGTTGTTGGCGGCGGCGCAGTTGGAACGGGCATCGCCTATCACCTTGCCAAGGCCGGCTGGGATACGATGCTGGTGGAACGGGATGAACTGACCGCTGGCTCTACTTGGCACGCAGCAGGCCTGTTGCCCTTGTTCAACATGAGCTACGCGACAACCCACATCCACAAATACTCGGTCGATTTCTACAAGGGGCTCGAGGCTGAAACCGGCCTGAACCC
>JALOSO010000242.1 GCA_025458385.1 Paracoccaceae bacterium
GGCCTATCCGCATCAGTTGTCCGGCGGGCAGCGGCAGCGGGTGATGATCGCGATGGCGCTGGCCAATGGCCCGGAACTGCTGATCGCCGATGAGCCGACAACTGCCCTGGACGTGACCATTCAGGCGCAGATCCTTGAGCTTCTGGCCGCGCTGAAGGCCTCGGAAGGGTTAAGCCTTTTGTTCATCACGCATGATCTTGGCATCGTGCGGCGCATCGCCGACCGGGTCTGCGTGATGCAGCATGGCGCAATCGTCGAACAGGGGACGACAGCATCAATCTTTGCTAACCCGCAGCACCCCTACACGCAAAAGCTGCTGTCGGCCGAGGCGGCAGGCGTGCCGGACCCTGTCCGTGCCGATGCGCCGGCGGTTGTCAGCACGGACGCGCTGCGCGTCTGGTTCCCGATCACCCGCGGGCTGCTGCGCAAGACCGTGGGGCATGTAAAGGCGGTCAATGACGCGACGCTGACGATCCGCGCGGGCGAGACGTTAGGCATTGTGGGCGAAAGCGGATCCGGCAAGACGACATTGGCAAATGCGATCCTGCGCCTTGTGCCGTCAACAGGGCGCATCAGCGTGCTGGGGCGCGAGATTCAGAACACGCCGGGCCGCAACCTGCGCGATCTGCGGCGGCATATGCAGGTGGTGTTTCAGGATCCCTACGGTTCGCTGTCACCCCGCATGACAGCGGAAGACATCATCGCCGAGGGGCTGGGCGTGCATGGCCTGCCGCAGGGCCGCAACAGCCGCGACATGGTGGCGGCAATCATGTCCGAGGTCGGCCTTGATCCGGCGATGATGGGGCGCTACCCGCATGAATTCTCGGGCGGGCAGCGGCAGCGCATCGCGATTGCGCGCGCCATGATCCTGGAGCCGAAGCTGGTGATCCTTGATGAGCCGACATCGGCGCTGGACATGACGGTGCAGGTGCAGATCGTCGATCTGTTGCGCCGCCTGCAGGCGCGCAAGGGCCTGGCCTATCTGTTCATCAGCCATGACCTGCGGGTGATCCGCGCGCTGTCGCACCGCGTGATCGTGATGCGTGATGGCGATATTGTCGAACAGGGGGCTGCGGCCGACCTGTTTGCCGCACCGCAGACCGCCTACACGCGCGCGCTGATGCAGGCGGCCTTTGGGGATGGCGCGTGAAGATTCTGTTCGTGCATCAGAACTATCCCGGGCAGTTTCTGTACCTTGGCCCGGCACTGGCCAAACGCGGGCATGATTGCCTGGCCCTGACCGACAGCGCCAATCAGCGCCCCTCATCGGTGCCGGTGGTGCGCTATACCCACAAGGCCGAAAAGGCCGAACCGGCGGCCTGCCGCCTTGGGCGCAACTATACGACGATGTCGGACAGGGGTGTTACCGTGGCGCGCGCGGCCGTGCGGCTGCGGGATGAGCGCGGGTATTATCCCGATGTGATCTTTGGCCATTCCGGCTGGGGTGAGACGCTGTTCCTTAAAGAGGTCTGGCCAAAGGCCAAACTGATCGTCTATGCCGAATTCTACTACAAGGGGGTCGGCGCGGATGTCGGCTTTGATGCCGAATTCAGCCAGACAGGTTTTGATCAGGTGATGATCGCGCAGGGCCGCACGGCGCATCTGGGACAGGCGCTGCTGCATGCGGATGCCGCCGTTGCCCCGACCCGCTGGCAGGCCAGCACCTATCCGCCGCCGCTGCAACCGATGATCCGCACATTGTTTGACGGGGTCGACACGCAACTTCTGCGCCCGGACCCCGCGGCAAGTGTCACCCTGCCAGATGGCCAGACCCTGCGTGCCGGGGATGAGGTGCTGACCTTTGTCAACCGCAACCTTGAACCCTATCGCGGCTATCACGTCTTCATGCGCGCATTGCCTGCGGTGCTGGCGGCGCGTCCGCAGGCGCGGGTGGTGATCGTGGGGGGCGATGCCGTCAGCTATGGCAATCCACCGAAAGGCGGGACAGGCTGGAAGGACATCTTCCTGTCCGAGGTGCGCGATCAGCTTGATCTGTCGCGGGTGCATTTCACCGGGCGCCTGCCCTATGGCGATTTCGTCAGCCTGATGCAGGTGGCGCGCGCGCATGCCTATCTGACATATCCTTTCGTTCTGTCCTGGTCGATGGTCGAGGCGATGGCAGCCGGGGTGGTTGTTGTCGGCTCTCGCACAGCACCGGTAGAAGAGATGATCACCCATGGCCAGACTGGCCTGCTGGTGGATTTCTTTGATATTGCGGGCTGGTCAGAGATGCTGATCGACACATTGGCCAATCCGGCGCGGTATGCGCATCTGGGCCAGGCCGCGCGGGCGCATGTGATGACGCAGCACGATCTGCATTCGGTCTGCCTGCCCCGGCTGATCGCCTATGTCGAAGGGTTCGGTCCACCCGGCGACCCTGTGATCAGTGCCCGGCATTGACAGGTTTGGCCGGCGCAGGCCCCCCACCCGCCCTCAGCTGTGTCGGCGGCCCGGGGTCAGCGCCAGCGCGGCGGCAACGATCGCGGGCGTATCAATGCCGAAATGGCGGTAAAGATCGGCAATCGTGCCGGTCTGCCCAAAGTGTTCAACCCCAAGTGACCGGACACGGTGCCCCTGCACCGCGCCAAGCCAGGCCAGCGTCGCCGGATGCCCGTCGATCACCGTGACTATGCCCGCGTCCTTTGGCACGGCTGCAAGCAGGCGCTCAACATGGCTTTTGGCGCCTTTCACCCCGGCTTCGCGGGCGCGCTGCGCCGCCGTCCAACCCGCATTCAGCCGGTCTGCCGATGTCAGCGCCAGCAGACCCACATCGCGCCGCAAACCCGCCAGTTGTGCAACGGCGGCCACCGCTTCGGGCGCCACAGCCCCCTGATAGGCGATCACCACCTCGGCGTTCGGGCCGGGTGGACGCAGCCAGTAACCGCCGTTGATGATGCCTTCGGCCAAGGCAGGGGACATGTCGCGCAGCGGCTGGTCCTGCGGCCGCGTCGACAGGCGCAGATAAGTTGACCCCCCTGTTGCGTCACGCAGCCATGTGGCCGGGTCCGCCATCGCCTCGCCATCGCGCTGCATATAGTCGAACGCCCAACGCAGGATGACGCCAAGCTCATCCACAAAGGCCGGTTCAAACGCGGCCAGCCCGTCTTGCGCCATGCCCACCAAAGGCGTGCCAATTGACTGGTGCGCCCCGCCTTCCGGCGCAAGGGTTACCCCCGATGGCGTGGCCACCAGCAAGAACCGCGCGTCCTGATAGCAGGCGTGGTTCAGCTGATCGAGACCGCGATAGATGAAAGGGTCGTAGACCGTGCCGATCGGCAGCAAGCGGCGCCCGGTCATGGCATGCGACAGGCCAAGGGCCGCCAGCATCAGGAACAGGTTGGATTCGGCAATGCCCAGTTCCAGATGCTGCCCCTGTGGCGCAAAGGCCCAGTTGAAGGTCGAAGGGATGCGCTCGGCGCGGAACAGATCGGCCACTGCGCCCTTGGCAAACAAACCCCGGCGGTTGACCCAGGGTCCAAGGTTTGTCGACACGGTCACATCCGGCGATGTCGTCACGATTGCGCGGACAAAGTCGCTGTCATCACGGGCGATCTCGTTCAGGATCAGACCAAAGCCCATTTGCGTCGACATCGGCTTGTCCCGCCCCGCAACCACCGGCAGGGCATCGGGCACAGGCACCACCGGTGCCGTTTTGCGCCGCCCCGGGCGCAGCGCAGGCGCCTGTTCGGCCAGCCTTTGCGCCGCGTCTGACCCTGCGGGCCATTTCGCCCATTCATGGCCTTCGACAAGGCCCATCCGGTCACGCAACAGGGCCATCTGGGCCGGGGTCATCAGGCCTGCATGGTTGTCCTTGTGACCGGCCAGCGGCAGGCCCTGCCCCTTGTTGGTGTAGCACAGGAACAGCGTAGGCCGATCATGCGCCCGCGCAGCGTCAAAAGCGGCCGTCAGCGCGGGCAGGTCATGCCCGCCCAGATTGCCCATCAGGGCGGCAAGCTCATCATCCGACCGCCGATCCAGCAGCGCCGACACCGCACCCTGATCCCCAAGATCCGCCATCAACCGGGCGCGCCAGGCTGCGCCGCCCTGAAACGTCAGGGCCGCATAGGCCGCATTCGGGCAGGCCTCGATCCAGTCGCGCAGCGCCGCCCCCCCCGGTTCGGCAAAGGCTGCCATCTGCAGGCTGCCATGGCGCAGCACGACCACATCCCAGCCGAACCCTGCAAACATCGCCTGAAACCGCGCCCAAAGCCCTTCCCGCACCATCGCATCCAGCGACTGGCGGTTGTAATCCACCACCCACCACAGGTTGCGCACATCATGTTTCCACCCTTCGAGCAGCGCTTCATAAATATTGCCCTCGTCCATTTCGGCATCGCCGATCAGGGCAACCATCCGGCCCATGGGTGTTCCGGCATCACGCGCAGCGACGTAATCCTGCACAAGCGCGGCAAACAGCGTCTGCGCCACACCCAGGCCGACTGACCCGGTGGAAAAGTCGACAAAGGCCCCGTCCTTGGTCCGCGACGGATAGCTTTGCGCGCCACCATAGCCGCGATAGTTTTGCAGCTTTTCAAGGCTTTGCTGGCCTGCCAGATACTGAATCGCGTGCAGCACCGGCCCTGCATGGGGTTTGACGGCAACACGGTCTTCCGCGCGCAGGGCGTGAAAGTACAGCGCCGTCATGATGGTG
>JALOSO010000243.1 GCA_025458385.1 Paracoccaceae bacterium
CATGATCAGGAACGCCTGCGCGGCTGGCTGGTCAACGCAATGAACAGCCTGAACCCGCGCGAACGCTTTATCGTCGCCGAGCGCAAGTTGCGCGATGAGGCGCGGACGCTGGAATCACTTGGCGAAGAGCTGGGCCTGTCAAAAGAACGGGTGCGGCAGCTGGAAGCGGCAGCCTTTGCAAAGATGAAGCGCAACATCGAAAGCCAGACGCGCGAAGTGCATCATTTCCTTTAGGGGAAGGGGCGCTTAGCCGCGTGTAACACGGGCGGCGAAACAGCCCTGTCGCGCATTGTGCACATGAATGACCGTGATGGCCGCATTCGCAAAGAATGCGATCAGTGTCGCAGAAAGCTGTTTGCCATCAACGACATCGGCCGTCACCATCAGACCCCGGTCATCAAAGCCGCGTACCGACAGCAGCCGCATTGACAGGACGGGCGGGACGCTGTCTGGCAGCGGCTGGGCCTGCTGCGCGCCTTTGCGGACATAGATGGCATGGCTGGCGGCATAGGGGGTATTGCCGTCAAGGTGGCGATAGTTCAGCAACAGCAGCTCTTCCCCGATGTCCGCATCCTGCAGGCTGACACGGCAGGGGAAGCCGGGGTTGCTGTCTGCAATCACGCGGCGCATGCCTCTGGCCCGCAGATCATCATCGGGCAGGCGGAAAAGCCCCGCAAAAAGGGCATCTGGCAGGGCGTGAATCTGAAAGGTCATCGTGGGCTCCTTCAAGGTTGGCATCATCGTGATGCTAGCAGCGTGCGGTTCCTTGACCGACCCGGATCATGCGCAAACCGGGGAACGGCGCGGGTTGACATGGCTTGGTGTGCGGGGGGTGGGGGCGAAGGAACCTGCCGGAACTTGAGTTTGTCGCAAGACGCCCGTAACGTCGCGCCGACCTGAACAGGGGCCTGCGGATGCTGTCGGACAAGCGGATATTGTTGATTATCGGTGGCGGGATCGCGGCCTACAAAGCGCTGGACCTGATCCGCCGGTTGCGGGAGCGGGGCGCGGCGGTGACCCCGGTGCTGACCAAGGCAGGGGCAGAGTTTGTGACACCCTTGTCAGTCGCGGCCCTTGCGGGGGAAAAAGTCTACACGAACCTGTTCGATCTGACGGATGAGGCCGAGATGGGCCATATCCAACTGTCACGCGTGGCTGATCTGATCGTAGTGGCCCCGGCAACGGCGGATTTGCTGGCCAAGATGGCGGGTGGCCGCGCGGATGATCTGGCCTCAACCCTGCTGCTGGCGACGGATACGGCGGTCTTGGCGGCGCCTGCGATGAATGTGCGGATGTGGAACCATGCGGCGACGCAGCGCAACGTGGCGCAGGCGCAGGCGGATGGCGTGCGGCTGGTGGGGCCGAACGAAGGCGACATGGCCTGTGGCGAATATGGGCCGGGGCGGATGGCGGAACCCCTCGAAATTGTGGCGGCAGCCGAGGCGATGCTGGGGGCGGGGCCATTGGCGGGCAAGCATGTGATCGTGACATCAGGCCCCACGCACGAGCCGATTGACCCCGTGCGCTATATTGCAAACCGGTCATCCGGGGCGCAGGGCACGGCGCTGGCGGTGGCGCTGCGCGATCTGGGGGCGCGGGTCACCTTCGTGACAGGGCCGGCCACCGTGCCGCCGCCTGCCGGGGTCAGCGTTGTTGCGGTTGAGACCGCGCGCCAGATGCTGGCAGCGGTTGAGGCGGCGCTTCCTGCGGATGCGGCGGTTTTTGCGGCGGCCGTGGCGGATTGGCGGGTCGTCAACGCGGCCGGGGAAAAGATCAAGAAAGACGGAAGCGGCCGTATGCCGGTTCTGGATTTTGCCGAAAACCCCGACATTCTGGCGACAATTTCCCAACACAAGCAGCGGCCCAGGCTGGTTGTGGGGTTTGCGGCTGAAACGCAGGATGTGGTCGCCCATGCGCAGGCAAAGCGCGCGCGCAAGGGCTGTGACTGGATCGTGGCGAATGATGTTTCACCCGAAACGGGGATCATGGGGGGCAAGGAAAATGCGGTGACGGTGATCACACCGGGGCTGGTGGACCAGTGGCCACGCATGGGCAAGGATGCGGTCGCGCGGGAACTGGCGCAGCGGATTGCGTTGGCCCTGCAATGATGTGCCTTGCGCAGGATTTGTGGGGGGGCAGCCCATGACGCCGGTCATTGCTGTTGTCTGGGAAGATTGGGCAGATACAACACTGCCCTTACCCCGCTATGAAACCGCCGGGGCGGCGGGCGCGGATCTGCGGGCAAATCTGCCGCCCGCGCAGCGCCAATCGGGCGTGGCGCTGGCCCCTTTGCAACGGCTGGTACTGCCAACGGGCCTGCGTCTTGCGATACCCGCCGGATTTGAGGTGCAGATCAGGCCGCGCTCGGGGCTGGCGTTGAAGCACGGGATCACCTTGCCGAACACGCCGGGCACGATCGACAGCGATTATCGCGGGCCTTTGGGTGTGGCTTTGATCAACCTGTCAGATCAGCCCTATACCGTTCAGCATGGTGACCGGATTGCGCAGATGATCGTGGCCCCCGTGGTGCAGGCCAGTTTTGCCGTTGTGACCCAACTTGATGAAACGGTGCGGGGAACGGGGGGCTTTGGCTCTACCGGGCGGGGCTAGGGTCTGTGATCGGGCTGTTGGGATTTCTGGCAATCTGGGGGCTGGCACGTTATCGCGATCTGACGGCGGGGCCGTTCTGGGCCCTGATGGCGGGTTGGTGGCTGGTGCTGGTCGGCCTGACCCTGCCGGTCTGGCGGGCCGAGCGCGCGCTTGATGCCGGGGGAAACATGCGCCTGCCGCCGCCCTTTGTTGGCGGGGATCTGGTGGGCTGGGTGGTGCTTGGCCTGATGGTCGCCGTTGTGATGGCCTATCGGCATGGCCTGCGCCGTCTGCGCGGTCATGTGGCCACCGCAGCGCCTGCCCGACAAGCGGCCGATGTTGCTGCGGCGCCGTTTACGCCGGCTGAACTTGGCCGCTATGCCCGCCATATCACCCTGCGCGAGATTGGTGGGAACGGGCAGAAAACGCTCAAGACCGCGTCGGTGCTGGTGGTGGGGGCTGGTGGCCTTGGGGCGCCTGTACTGATGTATCTGGCCGCTGCGGGGGTTGGCACGATTGGCGTGATTGATGATGATGTGGTGGAGGTGACGAACCTGCAGCGCCAGATCATCCATGCGGACGCGCGGATCGGAATGCCCAAGGTGCAGTCGGCGATGCAGGCGATGCAGGCGCTGAACCCGTATGTGACGATCAAGCCCTACAATCGCCGCCTGACGCCCGAAATTTCGGAACTCGTGGCCGAATATGACCTTGTGCTGGACGGATCAGACAATTTCGACACGCGCTATCTGGTCAATGCGGCCTGCGTGGCCGCAGGCAAGCCCTTGATCGCTGCGGCCATCACGCAATGGGAAGGGCAGGTATCGCTCTATCACCCGGCCAAGGGCGCCCCTTGTTTTGCCTGCGTCTTTCCCGAACGCCCTGCTGCGGGGTTAGTGCCAACCTGTGCCGAGGCGGGCGTGGTGGCCCCGCTGCCCGGCGTTGTCGGTGCCCTGATGGCGTTGGAGGCGATCAAACATCTGACAGGCGCAGGTGAAACGCTGACCGGGCGGCTAATGCTGTTTGACGGGCTTGTTACCGACAGCCGCTTCATCAAAATCACGCGGCGGCATGATTGCGCGGTTTGCGGCAGGGCGTGACCCTTGTCAGGGCTGCGAAGGCGCTCCATACTCTGGCGTCATAAATCATTCATCAGAGGTCCGAGCCGATGAAGCTGACTGCTGCCCTTGCCGCCCTTACACTGACTGTTGCCCCCGCTTTGGCCGAGGTGCCCGATCTTGCCGGGCGCGAAGTGGTTGTCGTCACCGAAAACGCCTATCCGCCCCTGCAGTTTCTGGACAAGTCCGGGGCGGCGATCGGCTGGGAATATGACGCGATGGCTGAAATCGCCAAGCGGCTGAACATCACGGTCACCTATCAGAACACCAGCTGGGATGCGATGATCCCGGCCGTGTCGGAAGGCCAGTATGACCTTGGCATGACGGGCATCACGATCAAGGACGAACGCAAGGAGCAGGTTGATTTCTCGGCACCTTACATGCGGTCGGAGATGCTGATGATCGTGCGCGGCGACGAGGCGCGGTTCACGGATGCGGCCAGCTTTGCCGCCATCCCGGACCTGCTGATTTCGGCGCAGCCCGGCACCTCGCCCTTCTATGCCGCCGTTTACAACATCCTCGACGGCAACGAAGAAAACCCGCGCATCATCAAGTTTGAAACCTTTGGTGCGGGGCTTGCCGCATTGCAGGCGGGCGATGTGGACCTGACCTTGTCGGACAGCACGGCGGCCAATGGCTATGTGGGCGCCAGCAACGGCGGGCTGAAGATCATTGGTGAGCCGCTGGCATCCGAGGATTTCGGCTTCATCTTCCCCAAAGGCTCTGACCTTGTGGCCCCGATTGACGCGGCAATTGAATCCATGCGCGCGGATGGCACGCTGGATGCGCTGAACCAGAAGTGGTTTGTCGACTACAAGTTCGAATAATCCCCCCGTGATTCCGGGCCAGACGCCGGACAAGGACTTTCCCTGGTGGCTCCTCCTCGTGATCGGGGTGGGGCTTTACCTGTTCTGGAAGGTGCTGGCGGATGA
>JALOSO010000032.1 GCA_025458385.1 Paracoccaceae bacterium
ATGTTTGTGCTTGACCTGGAGTTGCTCCACCCTGTTAGCCACGGGCCAGGAGGTGCAACATGCGCATTGAAGAAGCAGCCAAGATGACGGGTTTAAGTGTTGATACCATTCGCTTTTATGAACGGATCGGCATGCTGCCGCCCCTTTCGCGCGATTCACGCGGCTGGCGCAGAATTTCCGGCAATGCGCTGGAATGGCTGGGCAATCTGGCCAGACTTCGCGCCACAGGCATGCCCATGGCGGAGATGAAGCGCTTTGCCGCCCTGGTGCATCAGGCCGGGCCGGTGACGGCCGCGGCGCGTGCCGAACGGTTGGCAATTCTGCTGGCACACCGCGAAAGGCTTGCGCAAAGGCGGGCCGAAATTGCCGCAGCGGCGGCCTATCTCGACCACAAGATCAGCGTTTACAGTGAAGGGGCGAAATGATGGGCAATACCGTAACCCTATGGGACAATACCGAAATTCCCCGCCTTGGCCTTGGCTGCTGGGCGATTGGTGGCCCATGGACGGCAGGTGGCGCCCCCGCAGGCTGGGGCGCGGTATCCGATGATGAATCCCGCGCGGCGATCAAGCTGGCGGTGCAGGGTGGCATCCGGTTTTTCGATACGGCACAGGCCTATGGCGCGGGCCATTCCGAAACCATTCTGGGGCAGGCGCTGGCCGCACACCCCGAGGTGCGCATTGCAACAAAGGTCGGTTTTGCCATCAACCCCGCCACGCAGGAACTGACCGGGGCGATGACAGACCCCGATCTGATCGAAGCTTCCCTTGCCGCCTCGCGCAGGCGGCTGCAGCGTGACAGGATCGACCTTGTTCTTCTGCACCTCAACAGCCTTGATCTGCCCACGGCCACCCCGATCTTTGACCGGTTGGAAGACCTGCGCGCCAAAGGCTGGCTGTCGGCTTTTGGCTGGAGCACGGATTATCCTGACCGTGCCGCTGCCATGGCGGGCCGCGCAGGTTTTGTGGCGATCGAACACGCGCGCAACGTGTTGTTCGCCGCAGAAAAGCTGGCCCCCGTCCTGCGCGATCACGCACTTTTGCCGCTGGTCCGGTCGCCCTTGGCGATGGGCGTTCTCGGCGGCAAGTACAGCGCGGGGCACAGCTTTGGGCCGGGCGATGTGCGCAGCCAGAACGCCGACTGGATGGCGTGGTTCAAGGATGGCCGCGTGGCACCCGAGGTTGCGGTGCGTCTTGACCGCGTCCGCGACCTGCTTACCACGGGCGGGCGGACCATGGCGCAGGGGGCCTTGGCCTGGCTTTGGGCCCAAGACGCCGGTGCCGTGCCGCTGCCGGGATTCCGCACTGTGGCGCAGGTGGAAGACCACCTTGCCGCATTGGAAAAGGGTGCGCTTGACGCCGGGACTTTCGCCACTATCGAACAGGCCATCCAGCGCCCGGCCGAAGGCGAACCGCGCGACCGTTGATTCAGCCCGCCTGCACCACCCCTTGCGCCGACCGGATGAAATTCAGCGCCGGCCCTGACAGCGGCGCGCCTTTGCGCCATGCAAGGCCTACCTGCACGGATGGCAGGTCGCCCGAGACATCGCGGATTTCGATCCGGTCGCCTTCAAGGCTCCACGGGCGGTAGACCAAGGATGGCAAAATCGCGAGGCCAGCCCCCGTCGCGACCAAGGACCGCACCGCTTCCACACTCCGCGTCCGAAACGCCACCGTGGGCTTGACCGGCAAGGCGGCCGTCAGGCGGCGTGTGCTTTCCTCAATTTCGTCCACCATCAGCTGGATCAGTGGCTGGCCTGCCACCTCTTCAAGCGTGATGAAGGTCTGTTGCGCCAGCGCATGGCCCAGCGGCAGCCACAACCGGTACGGCGAAACAAGCAGCGTTTCCACATGCAGGGCCATGCGGTCCTTGACCGACGATGTCAGCAGGACCGCCACATCCAGCTCTCCGCCGATCAGCAGGTGTTGCAGGTAATCACCGTTGTCTTCGATTACGTTCAGATCGACCTGGGGAAAGGCCCGGCGAAAGCGCGACAGGATGTCAGACAGCACATAGCCCGCGACAAGTGATGTGACGCCCAGCGAAAGCCGCCCGGTGGCCGCGGCCTCGGGGGTGTGAAAGGCGGTGCGGGCCGTTGCCACATCGGCAAGGATCTGTTTGGCGTGGCGCAGGAAAGCCGCCCCCTTTTGGGTGATCAAAAGGCCGCGCGCCTGCCGGTCGAACAGCGTGACACCCAGATCATCCTCCAGCGCGCGGATCGCTTCGGTCACGGATGACTGGCTGATGGACAGCGCACGCGCCGCGCCCGAGACAGACCCGGCTTCGGCGGCGGCGGCAAAGAACTGCAACTGGCGAAAGGTAAAGGCCATGGGGCAATCATGGCCTGCCTTTCGTGCGGCGAAAAGCCCCTGCGATATGCCGGGCCAATGGCCGGTCAGCCCATCGGGCGCAAGGTGCCGCGTTCAACCAGATGACACGGCAGTATGACGGATTCCGGCGCCGGTGAGGGGGCATCGAACTGGCTGATCATCAGCGCAATGGCCGCACGGACGATGGCGGCAAATGGTTGGTGGATGGTGGTCAGGTCAATACTCGACCAGCCCGCCATCGCCATGTCATTCAGGCCGATGATGCCGATATCTGCCGGCACGGCCAGACCAGCCTCGCGCACGGCCGACATCGCGCCAATTGACAGCACATCATCCGCACAGAAATAGGCTTCGGCTGCGGTCGCGATTTCGTGGCGCATGGCGGTATGCCCGGCCGCAAACGAGTAGGCGCCGGCAAAGCAGACCTGCACCGGCAAAGGACCGGCGCCCTGGCGGAATCCGGCAAGCCGGTCTTGTGTGGTCGAGGCATGTTCAGGCCCGCCGATGAAACCAAGGCGATGATAGCCGCGTTTGCGCAGGGTTTCGGCCGCAAGCCGGCCGGCGGCGACGTTGTCGATGCTGACGACATGCATGTCCGTTGCAACGGTCGCCCGGCCAAAGGCATGGACGACCGGCACCCCGGCGGCACGAAAGGTGGCGGCGAACCCGTCAGGCAAATGCGACGAGGCAATGACCACACCATCCACCAGATACTGCTTCAGCATCTGCAGCGCGGTGGCGGGGTCGTCAGCATCCGTCAGATTGACCAGAAGGGGGCGCAAACCGGCCTCTTGCAGCCCGCGGGTGAACAGATCAAAGATTTCAAGAAAGACGGGGTTGTGAAAGTTGTTTGAGACAAGGCCGACCATGCGCGTGCGGCGCGTCATCAGGCCACGCGCCAACATGTTCGGACTATAGCCCAGGGCAAGGGCCGCAGCCTCGACCTTGGCCCGCATCCGCGCGGAAACCGAGGCGCCATCGGTAAAGGTGCGTGATACGGCCGCGCGCGATACGCCCGCCCGCAGTGCGACATCTTTCAGCGTTGCGGCCATCATTCCCCCAAAACCCCAGCGAAGAAACAAGTGTCATGCGGGATGGGATGGGTCAACAGGCGCTGTCAATCCCGGTGTTCCGGCGTCATTGCGCAGGCAGCAGCGGCAAAACCTGGGCGGTGGGCAGGCCGGTCACGATGACAAGGCTGACCTCGCTTGCCCCGCTGCGTGCCGCCCGCGCCGCCTGATAGGCTGGTGAATGGTAACAGTCCCGCGCGGCCTGCAGCGACGGGAATGCAATGATCACATGGCGGTCCATCACCGGGCCTTCCATGACCATGGCTTCGCCGCCACGGGCCAGAAACTGCCCGCCAAAGGCCGCAAAGGCCGCCGGCGCCAAAGCCTGATAGCCGGCATAGGCGACGGGGTCCGTGACGGTGACATGGGCGATCCAATAGGCCTTGGTCATGGCGTTGTGACCAGCATGCCGCGTGCAATCATCGCGGCCTCGCGCAGGTGATCATGCACGGCAGCCGCCGCCGCATCGGGCAGATTGGCGCAGATCGCATCGCAGATGCGCGCCATATGCGCCGGGCCAGAGGTGCGGCGATTCGTGCTGGCCAGCGTCAGCGCCCGCAGGCGCGAAATGCGCCCGTTCAGCCGTTGCACGATTTCCCAGGCGACATCATGCCCCGCGGCTGCAAAGATGACCTGATAGAACGCTGTCGTTGCCGCATAAAGCTGGGCCGGGCTGCCACCGGCAAAGGTCGTGTTCAATGTGGCCAGTGCGGCGCGCAGCTTCGTTGCCACCTGCGCATCGGCCACCCGCGCACAGGCAGCCGCGGCATCGGCCTCAAGCAGGCGGCGGATCGTGTAAATCTGTTCGGCCCCCGGCCAGTCTAGCCGGGCCACAACCGGGCCCGCGCGTGGCAGGTTTTCGACCAACCCTTCGGCCTCTAGCGTGCGGATCACTTCGCGCACGATCGAGCGTGACACGCCCAACTGGTCGCACAATGTGCGTTCGACCAGCCGGTCACCGCCATTGAACCGCCCTGCGATGATCGCCTGCCGCATGCGGTCAACCGCAAGGGCGCGCAGGGTGGTGGGCGGATGGTTGATCCGTAGATCATCGGGGTCATGCTGCATGCCGCCAGCCTAGGTCGGACGCCGGGCCGAGGCAAGAACTTGTTGACATACGGTATGTTGGTATACCAGAAACTGCAAAACATGAAGGGCGTGAAAATGGCAGCACAGATTCGCAAGACGCTGACCCTGATCGAAACGACACTGATCGAAGGCGGACGTGCAGCCCCCCGCCCCCTGCGGTTGATCGCAGCGGTGGCCGTGCTGAAGAATCCATGGGCCGGTCGGGGGTTTGTTGATGACCTGAAGCCTGAAATTCATGCGGTTGCGCCGGAACTGGGTGCGCTTTTGACCGCGATGATGCTTGAGGCGGCAGGCGGGCCGGACAATATCGAAGGCTATGGCAAAGCAGCGGTCGTCGGCCTGAATGGCGAACTGGAACATGCCAACGCCCTGATCCACACGCTGCGTTTCGGCAACCACTATCGGCAGGCGGTGGGGGCAAAGACCTATCTGGCCTTTACCAATGTGCGGGGCGGGGCAAACACGCCTGTCATGATCCCCCTCATGGACAAGCATGACGAAGGCCGCCGGTCCCACTATCAGACCGTGCATTTTGCCATTCCCGATGCGCCAGCGGCGGATGAGATTGTCGTCGCCCTTGGTGCCGCGACCGGGGGCAGGCCGCATCACCGTATCGGCGACCGCTATCAGGATCTTAAGGATCTGGGCCATGATGTCGCAAATCCTGCGGCTGTCTGACGGCGCGCGTATCCGCGGCCTGCACGCAGGTGAAAAGGGCGCGCCCTTGCTGCTGCTTCACGGCGTGGGCCTGCGGGCCGAGGCCTGGGGTCCGCAGATCGCGGCGCTGGCAGATGGCGCGCGGGTGATTGCGGTTGACCTGCCGGGGCATGGCGAAAGCGATCCCTTGCCCGGTGGCGCGCGGCTGCCAGACTATGTGGCCTGGGCGGCACGGGTTGTGCAGGCGCTTGGCCTTGGGGCGGTCAACATTGCCGGGCATTCGATGGGGGCACTGATTGCGGCGGGCCTTGCCGTTGACCGGCCTGAACTGGTCAGCCGTGTTGCCCTGCTGAATGCCGTCTTTCGCCGCAGCCCTGCTGCGCGCATCGCCGTTCTGGCGCGTGCGGCTGAAATCGCGGTTGATCCGGGTGACAGCACGGCGGCCCTTGCACGCTGGTTCACCCCGGCCGAAAAGCTGCTGCGCGATCAGGTGGCCGGATGGTTGCAGGGCGTCAGTCACCAGGGCTATGCCGCCGCTTATCGGGCCTTTGCCGAGGGTGATCAGACCTACGCCGACCGGATTTCTGCAATCACCTGTCCCCTGCTGGCCATGACCGGCGACGGCGACCCCAATTCAACGCCCGAAATGTCACGCATGATTGCCGCGCTTGCACCGCAAGGCGCGGTTGAGGTGATCGCCGGGCATCGCCACATGGTCAACCTGACGGCACCTCAGACGGTGACCCTTGCCCTTCAGCGATGGCTTTGCACCGAAAAGGTTACGGCATGACGCCCCCCGCATCAGACCCACGCAGCCTGCGCGATGCCTTTGGCTGTTTCATGACGGGCGTGACCATCGTCACCACGCTGGATGCGGCGGGAAAACCCGTCGGTTTCACCGCGAATTCCTTTTCATCCGTGTCGCTTGATCCGCCCCTGCTGCTGGTGTCAATCGCGGCCCGGTCGGCCAGTCTGCCTGCCTTTGCGGCAGGCCGCGGGTTTGCCGTGAATGTGCTGGCAGAAGGCCAGAAAGACCTCGCGAACACCTTTGCCCGGCCCGCTGAAAACCGGTTTGCCGATGTCTACTGGCGACAGGGCCCTGTCGGCGCCCCGCTGATCGCCGGAACATCCGCCTGGTTCGATTGTGCGCTGGAACAGGCCATTCCGGCCGGTGACCATGTCATCCTGATCGGGCGGATCGGCGGGTTTGCCGCCACATCGGCCCCGGGCCTTGGCTATTATCGCGGGGCCTATGTCACACCGGCCCAGACGGCAGCCCAATTGCCGACCGGGCCGGATGTCGTGATCTCGGCCATCCTTGAGGCGCAGGGCTCCGTGCTGCTGGTGGATGACGGGCTGGGTGGTGCCGCCCTGCCCATGGCCCGCGTCGGGCGCGAAGGGGTGCAGGCCGCACTTGCCGCGCTGATCGCGGGCACCGGCCTGACGGCTGAGCCGGGGTCGATCTATTCCGTTTACGAAGATGGCGTCCAACGCCGCCAGCATATCGCCTTTCGTTGTCCGGCCAGCGCCGGTACGCCCGCACGGGGCGCATTTGTTGAGCTTTCGGCAGAAGGGCTGGCCGATATCACCGATCCGGCGATGCGCATCATGCTGGAAAGGCTGGCCGCCGAAGCGCAGGTCGGCAATTACGGTATCTACTTTGGCACCCATGAACACGGCCATGTGACCCGCGCGGGCGAAAGGCTATCCTGATGAAATTCTCACTTTTCGTGCATATGGAACGGGTCGACGCGGCCGATGACCAGAAGCAGCTTTATGACGAGATGATTGAACTTTGCCGTCTGGCCGATGAAGGCGGGATGCATGCGATCTGGACCGGCGAACATCATGGCATGAACTTTACCATCGCGCCGAACCCCTTCCTGAACCTGATCGACCTGGGACGGCGGTTTGCGCGTGTGCGGCTGGGCACGGGCACTGTCATCGGGCCGTTCTGGCACCCGATCCGCCTGGCAGGTGAGGCCGCGATGGCCGACCTGATCACGGGCGGGCGGCTTGATCTTGGCGTGGCGCGCGGGGCCTACGGGTTTGAGTATGAGCGCCTGTCGCCCGGTCTTGATGCCTGGACCGCCGGGCAGAAAATGCGCGAGTTGATTCCGGCCGTGAAAAAGCTGTGGGAAGGCGACTACGCCCATCAGGGCGAACATTGGCAGTTTCCGAAAACCACGTCGGCGCCGTTGCCGGTACAGCAGCCGCATCCGCCGATCTGGGTTGCGGCGCGCGACCCGAACAGCCACGAATTTGCGGTGTCGCAAGGTTGCAACGTGCAGGTGACGCCGTTGCATCTGGGCGACGAAGAGGTGCAATCGCTGATGGACCGGTTCAACGCGGCCTGCGCGAAATTCCCCGAGCAGCCACGGCCCAAGATCATGGTGCTGCGCCACACCTACGTGGCCGACAGCGAGGCCGATGCGCAACTGGGTGCGGAAGAGCTGAACCGTTTTTACTGCTACTTTGGCGCGTGGTTCAAGAATGAGCGCCCGATCAGCATGGGCCTGATCGAAACCCTGACAGATGCCGAAATCGCGGCGCACCCATTCTATTCGGCCCCGGCGATGCGCCAGAACCAGATCATAGGCCAGCCCGCCGAAGTGATTTCGCGGCTGCTATCCTATCAGGCCATGGGTTATGACGAATTCTCGCTGTGGATCGACAGCGGGATGAGCTTTGCGCGCAAGAAAGCCTCGCTCCAACGCTTTATCCGCGATGTGATGCCGGCCTTTGCCTGAGGATCAGATGGAACGTTTTGCCCAGTACATTGATGGCCGCTTTGAACAGGGCACGCGCAGCTTTGCCAGTGTCGATCCGGCCACGGGCACGGCATGGTCGCAGATGCCCGATGCGACGGTCGCCGATGTTGACCGGGCGGTGCTTGCGGCGCACCGGGCGTTTCACGGGGCGGCCTGGGCGGGGCTGACGGCAACGGCGCGGGGGCGGCTGTTGCACCGGCTTGCCGATCTGGTGGCCGGGGCGGCGCAAGAACTGGCCGCAGTGGAAACCCGCGACACCGGCAAGATCATCCGCGAAACCAGCGCGCAGATTGCCTATGTCGCAGATTACTACCGCTATTACGCCGGGCTGGCGGACAAGATCGAAGGCGCGCACCTGCCGATCGACAAACCGGATATGGAGGTCTGGCTGCGGCGCGAACCTGTCGGCGTGGTGGCGGCGATCGTGCCGTGGAACAGCCAGCTGTTTCTGGCGGCGGTCAAGCTGGGGCCTGCCCTGGCGGCGGGCTGCACGGTCGTGCTGAAGGCCAGCGAAGATGGTCCTGCGCCGTTACTGGCCTTTGCAAGGCTGGTGGACGCGGCAGGGTTTCCGCCGGGCGTGGTCAACATCATCACCGGCGGGCCCGAGGCCGGGCACGCGCTGACGGCGCATCCCAAGGTCGCGCATATCGCCTTTACCGGCGGGCCGGAAACCGCGCGGCATATCGTGCGGGCCAGCGCCGAAAATCTGGCGAGCACATCACTGGAACTGGGTGGAAAATCGCCCTTCATCGTTTTTGCCGATGCTGATCTGGACAGTGCAGCCAACGCGCAGGTGGCGGGGATTTTTGCGGCAACCGGGCAAAGCTGTGTCGCAGGATCGCGCCTGTTGGTACAGGCCGAGGTGCGGGATGCCTTTCTGGCACGGCTGAAGGCCAAGGCCGAGATGGCGGTTATGGGCGCACCAGACCTGCGCACAACCGAGATTGGCCCAATGTGCACCGCGCGGCAACGTGACCGGATTGTCGGAATCGTTGAGGCGTCGCTGGCGGCGGGTGCGCGGCTGATCACCGGGGGAAAGGTGCCCGGCGGCGCGGGCTATTTCTATCCACCGACGATCCTTGATTGCACGGATGCGCCCGATGCGCCCTGTCTGACGCAAGAGATGTTTGGCCCGGTGCTGTCCGTCATGACCTTCCAGACCGAAGCGCAGGCGCTGCAACTGGCCAATGACACGGCCTATGGGCTGGCGTCCGGGGTGTTTACCGCCAGCCTGACACGCGCCCACCGCATGATCCGGGGCCTGCGGGCGGGGGTGGTCTGGGTCAATACCTATCGGGCGGTATCGCCGATTGCGCCCTTCGGGGGGCATGGTCTGTCAGGGCATGGGCGCGAAGGCGGGCTGGCGGCGGCGCTGGACTATACCACGGTCAAGACGGTCTGGCTGCGGACGTCGGATGACCCGATTCCCGATCCGTTCATCATGCGATAGTCGGCCCCACCGTCGCGCGGCCGATGCGATACCGCCGCAAACCCCGGGTCTTGCGCCAATCAAAGGTCCTGAACTTGGTCACTCGCAAGGGCACACAGAACGCACTTGACCTTTTTGGAACGTGACAATAGATAAATTGGAAGGTTCCATAAGATATTTCCCGGCAACGGGGTTTATCCGGCAAAGCGGGGTTTGCGGCATGAAAGAGGTGCGGGTCGCCATTCTTGGGGCGTCGGGGTGGATGGGCAAGGTTCACGCCATGGCGTTTCAGACCTTTCCGCATTTCATGGGCACCGCGCATGGAACTGCCCGCATCACGGCCTTGGTCGAGGCGAACGCCGCGGCGGCGGATGATCTTGCGTTTCGTGCGCCGGGCGCACGTATCCTGACAGACTGGCAGGCTGCTATCGCCGATCCGACTGTCGATCTGATTGACATCTGCCTGCCTGACCACCTGCATTATCCGGTGGCCAAGGCTGCACTCTTGGCGGGAAAGCATGTCTATTGCGAAAAGCCGTTGGCGGATACCGCGGCCGAGGCGCGCGAACTGGCTGATCTGGCGCAGGCGCGCGGGCTTATCACGCGTGTAGGGCATGCCTTTCCGCGCAACCCGGTGCATGATCTGGCAAAAGACATCATCACCGGTGGCGAGATTGGCGACGTTCGCTTGTTCAAGGGCTGTCAGCATGTCGATGTGCTGGCCGATCCGCTTGCGCCCTTTATCTGGCGAGCAGATGGCAAACACGCGCCGACAGGTATCATCGGCGACACCGGCAGCCATGTCTTCAGCTTTATGGAATTCCTTTTGGGCCGGGTGACCCGCCTTGTGGCCGACAACATGATTGTCACACCGCGCCGGCCGCGTGTCGCCGGGGCGGCCGAGGGGGATTTCGCCGATGTCACGAATACCGATGCCACGCATCTGCTGTGCCGGTTTGAAAGCGGGGCCAGCGGCATCGTCGATTTCAGCCGCGTGGCCACCGGACGCAAGTTCCGGCAGGGGTATGAGGTCTATGGCACAAAGGGCAGTCTGGTTTACGACTATGATCAGGTCAATCGGCTGCGCCTTTATACCAACGAAGACCGCGCCGGGCGGCGTGGCTTTCGCGAAATCGATATCGGGCCAGAGCATCCGACCTATGCCGCCTTCCTGCCGCTGCCAAATTTTGCCCTTGGCTATAATGAGACCAAGATCATCGAGGCGGCCGAGGTGATCCGCGCGGTGACAACCGGGGTGCCGATGTGGCCAACCTTTGAGACAGGCCATCACATTTGCCAGATCGTCGATGCCTGCATGGAAAGTGCGCGGCGGGGCGCCTGGGTGGATATTGCGGCATGACAGCCCGTCAGACGATGGAAAGGGCGCAGCCCATGTCGACACAGGTGCCGCAAGACATTCTTGATGGTCTGACCGATGTGCCCATGCCACGTCTGCCATCTGATCGTGCTGCGGCCGAGCAGGTGCAACTGGAAGGTCTGCCCCTGCCTGTCTATCGCACGGGTTGCCTGATCGTGGGGTCGGGGGCGGCGGGCCTGCGCGCGGCGGTGGAACTGGCGCGGCGTGGCGTGCAAACGGCCATCGCCAGCCAAAGCGCATGGGGCGGGACATCGGCCTGTTCAGGGTCAGACAAGCAGACGATCCATACAGCGCAGGTCGCCCATTCAGGCGATGACCTGCACGCGCTGGCCGCGGCCATCGGGGCGGGCGGGGCGATGGATGCCGACACCGCCTATGTCGAGGCTGTGGGCTCTGTGCGGGCTATGGCCTCGTTGCAATATCTGGGTCTTCCTTTGCCGCAAGATCATCTGGGCGGCACGCTGCGCTATCAGACGGACCATGATACAGTCGGGCGAGCCACCAGTTGCGGGCCACGCACGTCGCGCCTGATGGTGCGGGTGCTGGCGGATGAGGCCTTGCGCCTGGGCGTGCCGATGATGAACCAGACCACGGTTCTGCGGCTGATCAGGGCCAATGGGGCGGTGCAGGGGGCGGTCGTCATGCGCGCGCGTGACCGCTGCATGGCCAACCCGACCGGGCTGGGCCTGATCCTGGCGCCGGTGATCGTGCTGGCGGCGGGTGGGCCGGGTGAGTTGTATCGCGACAGCGTCTATCCCAATGGCTGTTTCGGTGTTCTGGGCCTTGCAGCCGAGGCCGGGCTTGATCTGGTCAATCTGACCGAAAGCCAGTTCGGCATCGGCACGCGGCGCGAAGGCTTTCCGTGGAACCTGTCGGGCACCTATGTGCAGGCGATGCCGCACATCTACGCTGTCGATGCCGCCGGGCGAGAGCATAACTTTCTGGCCGACTACTATCCGTCGACACAGCAGTTGGCGGCAAACATCTTTCGCAAGGGCTATCAGTGGCCTTTTCATGCGACGCGGATGCTGGATTTCGGATCCAGCCTTGTCGATCTGGCGATTGCGCGTGAAACCGCGCAAGGGCGGCGGGTTTTCATGGATTTCAACCGCAATCCGGTGGGCGTATCCGGCGATCTGCCGTTTTCCGTTGACCGGCTGGACCCTGATGTGCGCGCCTATCTTGCCCAGGCCGGGGCCTTGCAGGCGCTGCCGATTGACAGGTTGCGCCACATGAACCCGCTGTCGATCGAGCTTTACCGCCGCTACAAGATCGACATTGCTACCGCTCCGCTGGAATTCGCGGTCAATAACCAGCACATGAATGGCGGTATTGCGGTGGATATCTGGGGGCAAACGGTGCAACCGGGGGTCTATGCGGTGGGCGAGGCCGCCGGCACCCATGGGGTGACCCGGCCCGGCGGTGCGGCGCTGAACGCAGGGCAGGTGATGGGAACGCGGGCAGCCGAACATATCGCGGCCACGGGGCAGGCACGGATGGGCACCGGGGATCTGGCCAACGCCCCTGCCGTTCTGCAGGCGGTGCAGGCGGTGCAGGCTGTGTTGCGGCCGGGCAGCGCCTTGACCCCCGCCAAGCTGCGCGCGGCGGTCCAGAAGAGGATGAGTGAGGCTGCAGGGATTCTGGTCGATGCGGCGACCGTGCAACAGGCGCTGGCGGCATCGCGGGCCCTGAATGCGGCGATCCGGGCGCAGGGGATCGCCGTGGCCCGTCCGTCCGAGGCGGCCCGGGCGATCCAATGGCAGCAGATGGCGCTGGCGTCCGAGGCTGTGTTGACCGCCCTTGATCATTATATCGCGGCGGGTGGGGGCAGCCGTGGTGCGCGGGCGGTGCTTGATCCGCTGGGGGATGGCCTGCCCATGGTCACCTCCGGGCCGCTGGACGAGGCGCGTTTTCGGCTGGAACGGCCTTCGGACCGGGCCTGCCAGATCGTGCTGCGGCAGAACGGCGACGGGTTCAGCGTGACAGAACGGCCGAACCGGGCGCTTGACGCCGCAAGCCGGCCGTTCTTTGAACGCGATTGGCCCGCCTGGCTGACGGGGGCCATCTATCAACACAACCATGGGTGACCCATGCGACCGATCACGATCAAGTCTGCGCGTGCGATTGGTGAGGCGATGGTGGAAATGGCGCCCGAAGCCAATGGCCTTTACCGGCGCGGCTTTGCCGGTGATACGTTCAACACCGCGTGGCACATGGCGCAATGGCTGGGCCCGGCCATGCCGGTGGGGCTGATCACGCGGATCGGCAGCGATGTCATCTCAGACATGTTTCTGACCGAAATGGCCGATGATGCGCTGGTGGTGGCGGGCGTTCAGCGTGACCCGGTCCGGCGCATGGGGCTGTATCTGATCCAGCGCGACGGGGTTGAGCGCAGCTTTCATTACTGGCGCGAAACGTCGGCGGCGCGGCATCTGGCGGATGACCCGGCGGGCCTTTTCGCAGCACTTGCAGGTGTCGGACTGGTGCATCTGTCCGGAATCACGCTGGCCATTCTGCCACCACAAGGGCGCAAGAACCTGTTCGGGGTTCTGGCAAAGCTGCGGGCGGCGGGGAAGCTGGTCGTGGCCTTTGACCCCAACATCCGGCCAGCGCTCTGGGCCTCGGCGGCCGAAATGCAGCAGACGGTGACGCAGATGCTGGGCCTGACCGATATTGCCCTGCCCAGCCTGGATGATGAGATGACGCATTTTGGTGACCGGGATGCAGCAGGCACCATTGCGCGGATGACAGCGGCAGGGGTGGGGGAAATCGTTGTCAAGAACGGCGCTGCAGCGGTGGTGGCCTTTTGTGACGGTGAAACCCGACTGGTCGCATCACCCGTTCTGGACGACGTGCGCGATACCACAGGCGCCGGTGATGCCTTCAACGCAGGCTACCTTGCCGCGCGGCTGTGTGATCAGGATCAGCATCAGGCCGTGCAGGCCGGCCAGCGCATGGCCGCAGCCGTGCTGTCGCATTACGGCGCACGGGCCGGGCACGCCGCAATCGCGGCCCTGCCTCCGCTGCGCAGACCGGCCTAGGAAACACCCAGACCCCCTTCTGATCCTGCGTCAGTCCGCCAGTTGCGGCTGTGGCAAAACCTTGGCCTGCCGCAATGTCCTTCACTTTGTCACGATCCAATGACTTGGCTTGTTGACAAGATATGGATCGTTCCACTAATCAATTGGAACGATCCTATTTCAGATTCGCCAAGGTGGCTGTGTTTGATGGGTCCAGCAAAAAGACAGGGGCGGAAACAACGTGCGGCGTGTGGAAAAAGTTGTCTCGCCTGAAACTGCTGCGGCGCAGATTGCGGATCATGCTGTGGTCACAGTCTCGTCCTCCTCGGCGCTTGGCTGCCCGGATGCGGTGCTGGCGGCAATCGGGCGGCGCTTTCGCGGCGAAGGCCATCCCCGTGGGCTGACGACCATCCATCCGATTGCAGCGGGTGACATGTACGGTGTCGCGGGGATTGATCATCTTGCACAGGATGGTTTGCTGACGCGGGTGATCGCCGGATCATACCCTTCGGGCGCGTCACACCTGCCGATGCCTGCGATCTGGAAAATGGTCACCGAAGACCGGATCGCCGCCTACAATGTGCCATCGGGCATCCTGTTCGATATGCACCGTGAAACGGCGGCGCGGCGGCCGGGTGTGTTGACCAAAGTCGGGCTTGAAACCTTTGTCGATCCGCAGCGCGAAGGCTGTGCCATGAATGCGCGGGCCGTGGCAGCCCCGATCGTTTCCCGCGTGGATTTCGCCGGTGAAACCTGGCTGCATTTCCCCAACATCGTGCCGGATGTCTGCATCCTGCGCGCCACGACCGCGGATGAGCACGGCAATCTGACCTTTGAACATGAAGGCGCCTATCTTGGCGGACTGGAGCAGGCGATCTGCGTGCGCAACCATGGCGGGCTGGTGATTGCGCAGGTCGCGCGCGTGACGGCGCGTGGGTCTTTGCGGCCCCATGATGTGCGTGTGCCGGGCCATCTGGTTGATCTGATTGTGGTTGACCCCGACCAGAAGCAAACCTGCGAAACCCCGTATGATCCGGCGATCAGCGGGCAGGTGATGCGGCCCTGGTCCAGCTTTGTGCCGCCACAGCATGGCGTGGAAAAGATCATCGCGCGGCGCGCGGCCTGCGAATTGCGGGCGGGGATGACGGCGAACCTTGGGTTCGGGATCAGCGCGCTGGTGCCGCATATCCTGCTGGAAGAGGGCCATCCCACGGCGGTCACCTGGGCGATTGAGCAAGGCGCCGTCGGTGGGGTGCCGCTGACCGGCTTTGCCTTTGGCTGTGCAGCGAATGCCGATGCCTTCATGCCTTCGCCCCAGCAGTTCATCTACTTTCAGGGGGGCGGGTTCGACGTGGCGTTTCTGTCCTTTCTGGAGGTTGATGTCGAAGGCAATGTGAATGTCTCGAAACTGGGCAAGAAGCCCTATCTGACGGCGGGTTGCGGTGGTTTTGTCGATATCACGGCGCATGCGCGCAAGATCGTGTTCTCGGGCTGGTTCGAGGCTGGTGCACAGATTGACCTGACAGATGACGGGCTGCATGTCGCGGCACCGGGCAAGTTCGCCAAGATGGTGCAGGCCGTTGAACATGTGACCTTTTCGGGTGGCCGTGCGCGGGCGCAGGGGCAAGAGGTGCTTTATGTGACAGAACGCTGCGTGATGCGCCTGTTGCAGGACGGTCTGGTTGCAACGGAAATCATGCCGGGCATCGACCCTGCGCGCGATATCGTTGCGGCAAGCGCGGGACGGGTGAAGGTTGCGGAAAATGCCATCGTCGCGCCGCGATCCTTGCTGGCCACCGGGCCAATGGGGTGGCGGCCATGACGCAGGTTCACCTGATCCGGGAAGGCCGCATTGCAGAATTGCGGCTGGATCATCCGGCAAAGCTGAACGCCTTTACCGCTGACATGCTGGTGCAGCTTGACGGGCATCTTGCGGTGCTGGAACGCGATCCGCAGGTGGCCTGCGTGCTGGTGACGGCCGTCGCGGGAAAGGCGTTCTGCGCCGGGGCGGATATCCGCGATTGGGCCGATCTGGCACCTGGCGAGTTTGCGCGCCATTGGGTGCGCGGGGGGCATCGGGTGTTTGACAGGCTGGCCCGGCTGCCGCGCCCGACCCTGGCGGTGGTGCAGGGGCATGCCTTTGGCGGCGGGCTGGAACTGGCGGCGGCCTGCGACCTGCGGGTGATGGCACCTGATGCGACGCTGGCACTGCCCGAGGCGCAGATCGGGATCGTGCCGGGCTGGTCAGGATCGCAGCGGCTGGTGCGGTTGCTGCCCGAAAGCGTGGTCAAGGAAATGGCGCTGTTCGGCCGGCGTCTGACGGCCGGGCGGGCGCTGACGCTGGGCTTTGTGGCGGCTGTGGCGGATGATCCGTTCGCCTGCGCGCAAGATATGGCAGCGCAGGTTTGCGATCTGTCGCCACGGGCCGTCGAGGTTGCAAAGGCAATGATCCACGCCGGTGTGGGCGAGGATCGTGCCGCGCTGATCGAGGCCCTGGGCAGTGCGGCCATCGCGGCCAGCGCGGACCGCGTCGAAGGTGTCGCGGCGTTTCGCGCCAAACGCAAACCCAGTTTTTCGGGAGAATGATGATGGCCGAGATGACGCTGATTTCGGCAACAGGCG
>JALOSO010000244.1 GCA_025458385.1 Paracoccaceae bacterium
GCCATGCAAGGAATTCGACCATGGCAGCACCATCACGCAGATGCGCCGCGCGCGCGCCGGCGATCTCAGCTTCGGTCTTGCACGCCTTGGGCAGACGGCAGGGGTCATCACCCCATGCCACGGCCACACCCGCATCCGCCAGTTCGGCGCTGACGGCAAAGGGCGCTGTGCCACGGTCCACACGCACCGGGCCGGGCAGGGTGTGCAGGGCGGGCACAAAGGCCGATGGCGGACGGATCGTTACATGCGGGCCCAGATGCGCGCGCACGGCCTCAGGGAATTTGGCAGCATCGGCAAAGACGGTGACGCGCGCATCATCATGCAGAATGGCAAAGCCCTGCAGCACCGGGTTCTTCGGCACATCCGCACCACGGATATTGAGCAGCCAGCACAGGCTGTCTGGCAGGGTGATGATGGCCGCCTTCTGCCCCGCCTTGCGCAAGCCCGCTGCAAGGTCCGCACGTTTGTCGGCGCTGGATTTGCCGGCCAGCGCATCCGGGTGGATGAAGGCCAAGCCTTGCGGCGCTGCGGGTTGGTCAGCCCACAGGTGATCGATGAAATTGTCTACAGATGAGAGGGTTACGCCCGTTCCTTCAAGTGCTGTCTCAAGTTTCGCAATCTCGTCCGCCGTATGCAACCACGGATCGAACCCCACCACACCCGCCTGCAGATGATCCCTGATCCAGTCCCCCGGCCTGACCTCCGGCCATGGCACGGGCGTATAGACCGACAGGTCCACCTCTGCCTTCACCTGCGTGCGGTAGCGCCCGTCAATGAACACCCCCGCCACATCCGGCAGAACGATGCAGAACCCCGCCGACCCCGTAAACCCCGTCAGCCACAACAGCCGCTGATCGCGCGCCGCCACGTATTCGCCCTGATGTGCGTCCGCACGTGGCACGATGAACCCCGCAAGCCCCGCCGCCGCCAAAGCAGCCCGCAAGGCGCTCAGCCGCGGCGCACCTTGCGTCGGGTCAGCACTGGCCTCAAAACTCTGAAACACCTCTGCCCCCTTTCAATGTCGCAAAAGTATCCTCGGGGGGTGCAGGGGGGCAGACAGCCCCCCGCTTACCCCGCCCGCCGCCGCGCAGCCCCTTTCGGGTTTGCATCGAACAGCGACGCCAATTGCTCTGTCATCGCCCCCGCCAACTGCTCCACATCCGTGATGGTCACCGCCCGCTGATAATAGCGCGTCACGTCATGACCGATCCCGATCGCGATCAGTTCCACCGCCCGCCGCCGCTCCACCATCGCAATCACGTCGCGCAGGTGCTTTTCCAGATAGTTCGCCTGATTGACCGATAGCGTGCTGTCATCCACCGGTGCACCGTCCGAAATCACCATCAGGATTTTGCGCGCCTCGGGCCGGTGCATCGCCCGCCGATGCGCCCATTCCAGCGCCTCGCCGTCGATGTTTTCCTTCAGCAAGCCCTCTTTCATCATCAGCCCAAGGTTCGGCCGCACCCTGCGCCACGGTGCATCCGCGCCCTTGTAGATGATGTGCCGCAAATCATTCAGGCGGCCCGGCCCCTGCGGGCGGCCCTGCGCCAGCCAGCGTTCGCGCGACTGCCCGCCTTTCCATGCGCGGGTGGTAAAGCCCAGGATTTCCACTTTCACGCTGCACCGTTCCAAGGTCCGCGCCAACACATCCGCACAGATCGCCGCAATCGAAATGGGCCGTCCGCGCATGGAGCCCGAGTTGTCCAGCAGCAAGGTCACGCAGGTATCGCGGAATTCGGTATCCTTTTCCTGCTTGAAGCTTAGCGGCGTGGTCGGGTTCGCCACCACACGCGCAAGGCGGCCTGCATCCAGCGTGCCTTCCTCCAGATCAAACAGCCAGGACCGGTTCTGTTGCGCCTGCAGGCGGCGTTGCAGTTTGTTGGCAAGGCGTGACACAGCACCCTTAAGCGGTTCCAACTGCTGGTCCAGATAGGCGCGCAAGCGTTCAAGTTCCGCTGGCTCCGCCAGATCCTCGGCCTTTATTTCCTCATCAAAATCAGTCGTATAGACGGCATAGTTCGGGTCCGCATCCGAATGCGGGGCGGGTGGCGGCGGCTCCAAAGGCGCCTCACCTTCCGGAAACTCCGCCTCGTCCCCCTGTTCCATATCGGCGCTGTCTTCCTGCGTCACCTGCGCCTGTGACTGATCCTGCTGTTCTTCCTGACTTTTCTCGGGCGATGCCTCGGCATCCTCCTGTTCCTGCTCGTCATCGCCCTTGCTGTCGGGCTGGTCTTCCGCCTCCATATCCTCGCCTGCGTCGTCCTGATCGTCGTCGCGGTCCGGGTCATCGCCCAGTTGATCCCCGTAACCAAGGTCCGAAATCATCTGCCGCGCCATACGCGCAAAGGCCGCCTGATCGGCCAGCACATCGCCCAACTGGTCCAGATTGCCGCCCGATTGGTCCTCGATATGATTGCGCCAAAGGTCCATCACATTGGCAGCGCCACGCGGCAAATCCCGCCCCGTCGCAAGATGCCGCACAAGATATCCTGCCGCCACAGCCAAGGGCGCATCACTGGCCTGTGTGATCTGGGCATAGCCCTTGCGGTCTGCGTCGTGGCTGATCTTGGCGTCGATGTTCACGGCCGTGCCCGGCATGGCACGGGCGCCCACGGCCTCGCACCGCGCCGTCTCCATCGCCTCGTAAATCTCGCGCGCCAAGGGGCCCACGGGGGCATAGCGGCTGGCCACGCCCTCATCATGGTGGCGCAGGCGCATCGCCAGCGCATCCGCCGTGCCGCGTGCCAGCATCACCTCATCCCGCGTCATGCGGCGCGAGACCTGCGGCAGGCGCATGCCGTCCTTGGTGATGCCGGACGGGTCGACGGAATAGGCCACGGTCAGTTCAGGCTGATCGGCCATGGTGCGCGTGGCCTCAGCCAGCGCTTTCTTGAACGGATCGGCGGGATTGTCGGTTGGTTTGGTCATGCTAACAGGTAAAGCACCCTGCCGGGGCGGGGGCAAGTGGGGCAAATGCAGGCTCTGCATTTGCGCACAGGACTATGCTCATTTCCGGCAGATGTAGCTTTCTGCGAACAGACTATGTTGTGTCCTAATGGAATTGCCATTCAGGAGACAGGTCATGGCGACAAAACCGAAAATCGCGATCATCATCGGCTCGACCCGGGCCCACCGTTTTGCGGATATTCCGGCGCAATGGATGCTGGCGCAGGCGCAGGCGCGCGGCGACATGGATGCCGAGATTGTTGATCTGCGCGACTTCAACCTGCCGATGTTCGATGCCCCGGCATCCGACGCCTATATGCCGGCAAGTGACCCTGCGGTCGTGGCGTGGCAGAACAAGATCGCGGGCTATGATGGCTATATCTTCGTGGTGGCGGAATACAACCATTCGGTCACGGGGCCGCTGAAGAACGCGGTGGATCAGGCCTATGTGGCATGGGCGAAAAAGCCGATGACGGCGATTGCCTATGGCAGCATGGGGGGCGCGCGGGCGTTGGAGCATCTGCGGCTGATCGCGGTGGAATTGCAGATGGTGCCCACACGGAATGCTGTTCACATCGGCGGGGGGGATTTCTGGAAAGTGCATCCGGGGGTGGGCGGTTCGGGCAACCTTGCGGATATCGAGGGTGCGCTGACAGGGTCGGCCAAGGCTTCGCTGGATGATCTGGCATGGTGGGCGAAGGCCACGATGGCGGCACGGGGCTGAGCACGGAACGGGGGGGCGGGTGACCGCCCCCTTTTCACGACTGGCCGATCAGATCGCGGCAGCCTTGCAGAAGGGCGTCAGACTGGCGCGCGGCGATGGCATCAAGTGCGAAATGCGCGCGCGACAGCAATGCCGCCTGCGCCACCTTGGCGGTAATGCGCCAGTGCATGGCGCGGGTGGCATCGTGCGGGTCCAGCATGGCATCAACCAGCGACAGCATGGCCGCACGTTGCTGTGCGGTCTGGTCAGAGGCAGGGCCATCGGTCAGCCATTGATGTTCCATCAAGGCCGAGAAGCGCCCGGCGCAAGTAGCGAATTGCTGTAGCAACTGCGTGTCAGGGTTCGGGTTGGCAATGGCGGGAGGGGCCTGTGTCAGGGTCAGGCAGCCAATTAGTAGCATACGTGCCAGAGTTTTCATGCCGCACATCATGTAAGCATGAATGCTTAAAATCCGCCTAACAATAAGGCGAAATGAAAACCTTATCGCGGCGCGCGACCTGTTGCAGGAACGGCGCAGGTTTGGGGCAGTAGATCGGCCGCCCGTACAGGGCTGGCGCGCAAAGATGAAAGCGCCATCCGTTACTGCATCACCATGATGGCGGGGGCCTTCTGCAGAACGAGTGGGTGCGATGCACTGAAGCGTAGCCTACGCCTTGCTAGGGGGTTCCTTTGCCTTCAGCAGCATTTGACCTTATCTCTAGTAGGACGTTGAGATTGAGTAGGCTGCCGTAGTCGGCACAATCCGTCTGACTGGCTCGGAGGCGTTCCGTGATGTGTTCAGGGACTTCGATGTTGCCGGACGTCAGGCTTGCATAGGCCAAGGCATCGGAACGCAGAATTGCCCTGGCTGCGGTCACCAGCGCAAATATCTGCATATGTGACCATTCGTCAGATACACCAATCAAGGCAATGGCGGAAGGGACTGTCAGCGTCAG
>JALOSO010000245.1 GCA_025458385.1 Paracoccaceae bacterium
TGCATGGCCTTGATGGCCCCCTTGATCTTTGGCGTCACCGGGTAGGGTTGCGGCAGGGTTACGTCAATCTCACGTCCCTGATCATCGGGCAGGCACAGGGTGATCTGGGCGCGGGTGCGGCCTTCGACGGTGGCGAAGAGGGCGGCGAGGGAGGTGGCGGCGGAGGGATGGTTGAGGTGGATGCGCCAGGCAGTGGGGGCGGCGGCATCGGCGACGGTGTCGATGGGGGCGACGGCGCGGGCGAGGAGTTTGAGGGTATCGCCTTCGAGGTTCGCCTCAACGGTCAGCACGACGGCGGAACCTGCCTCGAGCAGGTCACGCGCGGTGTCGAGGACATCGGAGAAGACGGTGACTTCGTAGAGGCCCGTGGGATCGGAACAGGCGACAAAGGCAAAGCGGTTGCCACGGGCGGATTTGCGTTCCTGTTTGCTGCTGACCGAAGCCGCGATCTTGGCGACCAGCGGGCCGGATTCGGCCATGGCGGTGATGTCGGCGAGGGTGCGCACGTCCTTGCGGCGCAGGGCGGGCATGTAATCATCAAGCGGGTGGCCTGAGAGGTAAAAGCCGATGGCCTGATGTTCATGGCCAAGCCGTTCGGTGGGCAGCCAGTCATCACGGTAGGGAAGCCGAGGTTCGGGGATATCAGCGCCTGAATCACCGAACAGCGAGTTCTGGGTGGAATTGGCGGCATCGTGCACGGCGGCGGAATAGGCGACAAGGGCATCAAGGGCTTCGAACACGCGGGCGCGGTTGGGGTCGAGTTGATCGAACGCGCCTGCGCGGGCGAGCATTTCCATGGGGCGTTTGCCGATGCGCTTCATATCCACGCGGCGGGCGAAATCGAAGAGCGAAGCGAAGGGTTTGTCGGGCCGCTCATCAAGCGTGACCGCTTTCTTCGCTGGTGGGGCGTCCAGCGAAGACGTCGGTGACGACGGATGAGCGCCCCCTCGGGCGCGCACGATCAACTGCATCGCCTCGACACCCACGTTCTTGAGCGCACCAAGGGCATAGACGACAGCGCCATCGCGCACGCTGAAGGTGGCAAGTGAGGCGTTGACGCAAGGGGCGACGGTCTTGATGCCCAGTTTGTCCACCTCGCGCTTATACTGTGCGAGTTTGTCAGTGAGGTGGATATCGCAGTTCATCACGGCGGCCATGAATTCCACCGGGTGATTGGCCTTCAGCCATGCGGTCTGATAGCTGACCACGGCATAGGCGGCGGCGTGGGATTTGTTGAAACCGTAGTTGGCGAATTTCTCCAGCAGGTCGAACACCTCGCCCGCCTTGTCCTTGGGCACGTTATGGGTTTTCGCCGCCCCTTCGATGAATTTCGGGCGTTCCTTGGCCATTTCCTCGGCAATCTTCTTGCCCATGGCGCGGCGCAGAAGGTCGGCCCCGCCAAGGGTATACCCCGCCATGACCTGGGCGATTTCCATCACCTGTTCCTGATAGACGATGATGCCTTGGGTTTCCTTCAGGATATGGTCAATCGTCGGGTGGATGCTTTCCAGTTCGCGCAGGCCGTTTTTCACCTCGCAATAGGCGGGAATATTCTCCATCGGGCCGGGGCGATACAGGGCGACGAGGGCGACGATATCCTCGATGCAGGTAGGTTTCATGCGGCGCAGGGCATCCATCATGCCGCTGGATTCCACCTGAAAGACGGCGGTTGTCTTGGCGGAAGCGTAAAGCTCATAGGTGGCGGGGTCATCCAGCGGGATGGCGCTGATGTCCACCTCAACCCCGCGCAGGCGCAAAAGGTCAATGGCGTTCTGGATGACGGTCAGGGTTTTCAGACCCAGAAAGTCAAACTTCACCAGCCCCGCCGCCTCGACCCATTTCATGTTGAACTGCGTGGCGGGCATGTCGGAACGCGGGTCTTGGTAGAGGGGGACGAGTTCATCCAAGGGGCGGTCACCGATGACCACGCCTGCAGCATGGGTAGATGCGTTTCGCAGCAGGCCCTCGATCTGCTGGCCATAGTCCAGCAACCGCCCCACGACCTCTTCCTTCGCCGCCTCGCGCAGGCGGGGTTCATCGGCCAGCGCCTTGGTGATGGAAACGGGTTTGACCCCTTCGACGGGGATCATCTTCGACAGGCGGTCCACCTGCCCATAAGGCATTTGCAAAACACGGCCCACATCGCGGATGGCGGCCTTTGACAGCAAAGCACCAAAGGTGATGATCTGCCCCACCTTGTCGCGCCCGTATTTCTGCTGGACGTAGGTGATGACCTCTTCGCGCCGGTCCATGCAGAAATCGATATCGAAGTCGGGCATGGAGACGCGTTCGGGGTTCAGGAACCGCTCAAACAGCAGGGCATAGCGCAAAGGGTCAAGGTCCGTGATCGTCAGCGCATAGGCCACCAATGACCCGGCGCCCGACCCACGGCCGGGGCCGACGGGGATGCCCTGATCCTTGGCCCATTTGATGAAATCGGCGACGATCAGGAAATAGCCGGGGAAGCCCATTTTCTCGATGATGGACAGTTCGAAATCCAGCCGTGCCTGATAATCCTCGGGCGTGGCGGAATGCGGGATGACCTTGAGCCGGGCTTGCAGGCCTTCGTTGGCTTGGCGGCGGAGTTCGTTCACCTCGTCATCGGCGAATTTCGGCAGGATCGGCGCGCGTTTCTTGGCGGCAAAGGCGCAGCGGCGGGCGATTTCGACGGTATTTTCCAAGGCCTCGGGCAGGTCGGCGAACAGCGTGGCCATCTCGGCCTCGGACTTGAAATAGTGCTGCGGCGTCAGGCGGCGGCGGGGCTGGCTTTGATCCACATAGGCGCCCTCGGCGATGCAGATCAGCGCATCATGCGCCTCGTACATGGTGGATTTGGGGAAATAGACATCGTTGGTGGCGACCAGGGGCAGGCCCATGTCATAGGCCATCTCGATCAGGCCGTGTTCGGAGGCCACCTCGGCCTCGGGCAGACGGCCACCTTCACCGGGATGGCGCTGCAGTTCCACATACAGGCGCTGCGGAAAGGCGGCAGCCAGCGTTTCGGCAAGCGCGCGCGCTTTCGGGTGCTGGCCTGCGGCGATCAGGCGGGCCAAGGGGCCTTCGGGGCCGCCGGTCAGGCAGATCAGGCCACTCGCATGCGCGACCAGTTCGGCGACGGTGACCTGCGGCAACTGCCCGCCCCCCGTACCATTTGGGCCGATGTAAAGGGCCGAGTTCAGCTTCATCAGGTTCATGTAACCGGCTTCGCTTTGCGCCAGCAAAACGATGGGCGTGGGCGCGCGGGGCTTTTCGCCGGGGCCAGCAGGATCATGGGCAAGGCTGATCTGGCAGCCGATGATGGGCTGCACACCCGCACCAAGGGCGGTGACGGAAAACTCCAGTGCCGCGAACATGTTGTTGGTGTCGGTGACGGCAACGGCGGGCATGGCTGCGGCCTTGCACAGATCAACCAGCTTTTTGACGGGAACCGCGCCTTCCAGCAGCGAATGCTCGGTATGGACGCGCAGATGGATGAATCGCGGGGCGTTTGACATGGGGGGCAGCCTAACGATGCAGCGCCGCAGACGGAAGGGCGCGCGCGACGCGATTAGCACTTGCATCAAAGGCCGCCCTGCCCTTCACTGGCATGCACGGCCCCGGCGCTCTACGCCGCATCGACTGACCGGGGTTCCCTGCAAGACTGGGTAAGGCGGCGGATAAGACCTGCGATGTCGGGGATCAGTTTCACGCTAAACGGTGCGCCCATTGTGGCGCAAGGCACGCCCACCACCACGCTGCTGGATTGGCTGCGCGAGACGCGGGGCCTGAGCGGCACCAAGGAAGGCTGTAACGAAGGCGATTGCGGCGCCTGCACGGTGATGGTGACGGATGGCACCGGCAGCCGCGCGCTGAACGCCTGCATCCTGTTTCTGCCGCAACTGGCAGGCAAAGCCGTGCGCACGGTCGAAGGCATCAGCGGCCCGGATGGCACGCTGCACCCGGTGCAGGCGGCGATGGTGGACCATCACGGCTCGCAATGCGGGTTCTGCACGCCGGGCTTTGTCGTCTCCATGGCCGTGGGCCACCTGAACGGCGCGCGTGACCATGATGATGTGCTGGCCGGTAACCTTTGCCGCTGCACGGGCTATGCCCCCATCATCCGCGCCGCCCGCGCCGCCGAAGACGCCCCCGTGCCAGACTGGATGACCACTGATGCTTTCAATGTCGCACAAATATCCTCGGGGGGTCCGGGGGGCAGACAGCCCCCCGGCGCTTTCCACCCGCGCGACAGCGATGAATTGGCAGACTGGTATCTGGCCAACCCCGATGCCACGCTGATTGCCGGGGCCACGGATGTGGGCCTGTGGGTGACCAAACAGTTCCGCGATCTGGGCAAGGTCGCCTTTCTGGGCGGCGTGCGGGATTTGCAGGGGATCGAGCGGCAGGGTGGCCAGTTGCATGTGGGCGCAGGCGTCACGATCACGGCGTTGCTGGAGGCGGTGGCCACCCTGCACCCGTCCTTTGCCGAGCTTTTGCGCCGTTATGGCGCCTTGCAGGTCCGCAATGCGGCCACCATCGGCGGCAATATCGCCAACGGCTCACCCATCGGCGATGGGCCACCGGCGCTGATCGCCTTGGGCGCAACGCTGCATCTGCGGCGGGG
>JALOSO010000246.1 GCA_025458385.1 Paracoccaceae bacterium
TGCGCAAGGTTTGTGCGCCGGAACGGCTGATCACATTTGCACGGGCGGTCAGCACAGCATGGACGCGGGGCTTGGCATGACGGGATCATTGGTCATCGCAGGCCTTGGGCCGGGGGATGAGGGGCTGGTCACGCCCGAGGTCACGCTGGCACTGGCGCAGGCAACGGATGTGGTGGGCTATATCCCCTATGTCGCGCGTGTTGCCCCGCGCCCCGGCCTGACCCTGCACCCATCGGACAACCGGGTCGAGTTGGACCGCGCGCGGGCCGCCCTGACGATGGCAGCAGCAGGCAAGCGGGTGGTCATCGTGTCATCCGGCGATCCGGGGGTCTTCGCGATGGCCAGCGCGGTTTTTGAGGCGTTGGAAGGCGCACCCGATTGGCACGGGCTGGATATCCGCGTGTTGCCGGGCATCACGGCCATGCTGGCGGCGGCGGCGCGGGCGGGGGCGCCTTTGGGGCATGACTTCTGCTGCATCAATCTCTCAGATAACCTGAAGCCTTGGTCGGTGATTGCTGCGCGTCTGCAGGCCGCGGCCGCGGCAGATTTCGCCATGGCCTTTTACAACCCACGTTCGGCCAGCAGGCCGCAGACCTTTGCCGATACGCTCGATCTGCTGCGCAAGGTTTGTGCGCCGGAACGGCTGATCACATTTGCACGGGCGGTCAGCACAGCAGAGGAGCGGATCGTGACGGTCTCTCTGGCAGAGGCCACGCCAGACATGGCGGATATGCGGACGGTGGTGATTGTGGGCAACAGCGCCACGCGGCGGGTGGGGCCTTGGGTTTACACGCCAAGGCGGGCGGTCTGATGCAACCAGTCCATCGCCTTTTCGACTGTCGCAACCGACGCACGCTGCGGAATGGCGGGGCGGTCGATCATGATGACCGGCAGGCCAAGCGCACGGGCGGCAAGGATCTTGGCCACAGCACCGCTGCCCCCTGCGTTTTTGGCAATGACAGTGTCGATTCCATGGTCGCGCAGCAGGGCGGTATCGCCTGCCAGATCAAAGGGCCCGCGCGCGACAATCACGGTGCAATCGGGCAAGGGCGGTGTATCCGGTGGATCAACCAGCCGCAGCAGGTAATGGTGCTGGGGCTGTGCTGCAAAGGGGGCAAGATGCTGGCGCCCGATGGCAAGGAACAGGCGGCGTGGCGGTCCGTTCAAGGCGGACAGCGCGGCATCCAGATCGGGCACATTCTGCCAGCGGTCCGCCCCGGTTGCCACCCAAGGCGCACGCTCCAACGCCAGCAGACCAGCGCCCGTGGCCCGGCAGGCCGTGACAGCGTTGGTGCTTATTTGCGCGGCGAAAGGGTGTGTTGCGTCAATCACATGCGTAATCTTTGCCTGCGTCAGATAGCTGGCCAGGCCTTCCGCCCCGCCAAAGCCGCCAGTCCGCGTGGGCAAGGGCTGCGCCACGGGGGTCTCTGTCCGGCCGGCGTAAGAATAGACGGCATCCACCCCGGCGGCGGCAAGGGCGCGGGCCATCTGGCCCGCCTCACCCGTGCCCCCCAGCAAAAGAACGCGCGTCATGGCTGACCCTTGGTTGACGATCATCGGCGTGGGTGAGGATGGACCGGCCAGCCTGTCCGACGCAAGCCGCAAGGCGATTGCTGCAGCAGATGTGGTGTTTGGCGGCCCGCGCCACCTTGACCTTTTGGGCGTCACGGGCAGGCCTTGGCCTGTGCCCTTTGATGTGGCCCCCGTGCTGGCCTTGCGCGGGCAAAGGGTGGTTGTGCTGGCCTCGGGCGATCCGTTCTGGTTTGGTGCGGGCGGGTCACTGATGGCACATCTGCAACCCGGCGAATGGGTATCCTACCCTGCACCCTCGACCTTTGCCCTTGCCGCGAATGCGCTTGGCTGGCGCATGGAAGAGGTGCTGTGCCTGGGCCTGCACGCCGCTCCGTTGCAGCGCCTTCGCCCGGTGCTGGGGCGCGGGGTGCGGGTGATCTGCCTGCTGCGGGATGGCGCGGCTGTGGCAGAGCTTGCGAGCTATCTGCCCGGTATCGGGCAGGGCGATGCCAGCCTGACCATCATGGAATGCCTTGGCGGGCCGCGACAGACTATTCGCGCGGCTCAATGTGACACTATTCCTGCGGAAATCGCCTCTCCTGTCGCGGTGGCCATTCATGCGCATGCACCCGGTTTGCCTGCCGCCATGGCCTTGCCGGATGAGGTTTTCGCGCATGACGGCCAGATCACCAAACGCCCCATCCGTGCGCTGACCCTGTCGGCGCTTGCGCCGCGGGCAGGCGAGGTGCTGTGGGATATCGGGGCGGGGTCAGGCTCTGTCGGCATTACATGGCTGCTTGCGGGCGGCGCGCGGGTCCATGCCGTCGAGGGCGATGCTGTGCGGGCAGGGCGCGCGGTGGAAAACGCCGCAAGTTTCGGGCTGGCACATCGCTATGCGATGCACCATCACACCGCGCCGGACGGGCTTGGCGATCTGCCCCCACCCGACGCGGTGTTCATCGGCGGTGGGGCCAATCAGGCCGTGTTAGAGACTGTATGGGGCCTTTTGCCGCCCGGCACGCGCCTTGTGGCCAATGCGGTGACACTGGAAACCGAGGCACTGCTGACGGCATGGTCGGCGCAGCATGGCGGCAGTCTTTTGCGGATTGATCTTGCCGAGGCGACGCCCTTGGGTGCAAAGCGCGGCTGGCGCGCGGCCTTTCCGGTGGTGCAGTGGAGCGTGGTGCGATGAAGGTAGCGGGATTTGGCTTTCGCAGTGCAGCCTCGCATGCGGCCCTGGCCGAGGCCCTTGCACTGGCAGGCGGGGCGCAGGGGCTGACGGCGCTGGCCACGGCGCAAGACAAGGTGGCAGGGCTGCAGGCCTTTGCAGCTGGGCTTGGTCTGCCGGTTATCGGGCTGGATCGTGCGGTGTTGGAGACGATCGAGACACCTACCCAATCGGCCCGCGTCAAGGCGCGCTTTGGCACCGGATCGCTGGCCGAGGCTGCCGCACTTGCCGCTGCCGGGCCGGGTGCGCGCCTGAAGGGCAAGCGTTGCCAATCGGCCGACGGGGCAGCAACAGCGGCCATTGCAGAGGGTTCGGCATGACTGTGCATTTCATCGGGGCAGGGCCGGGGGCGGCGGATTTGCTGACGCTGCGCGGGCGTGACCTGATCGCAGCAAGCCCCGTTTGTCTTTATGCCGGGTCGTTGATCCCGAAGGCGATCCTTGCGCATTGCCCCCCGGGGTGCCGGATCGTGAATACGGCGCCGCTTTCGCTGGATGAAATCCTTGGGGAAATCGAGACCGAACACGCAAAAGGGCATGACATTGCACGGCTGCATTCTGGCGATCTTTCGGTCTGGTCCGCGATGGGGGAGCAACTGCGGCGCCTGCGCGATGCGGGAATTCCGTATGACGTGACGCCGGGCGTGCCGTCATTTGCGGCGGCCGCTGCGGCGCTTGGCGCGGAACTTACCTTGCCGGGGCTGGCGCAATCGGTGGTGCTGACCCGGACGGAAGGCCGGGCGACGGCGATGCCGGAACGTGAAACCTTGGCGGCCTTTGGGGCCACGGGGGCGACGCTGGCACTGCACCTGTCAATCCACCTGACAGAAAAGATCGTCGCCGAGTTGGTTCCGCATTACGGGGCGGATTGCCCGGTGGCCGTGGTCTGGCGGGCCAGCTGGCCGGATCAACGGGTCATCCGGGCCACGTTAGAGACGCTTTCGGCGGCAATTCCGGCAGAAGTGGACCGGACAGCCTTGATCCTTGTGGGCCCGGCACTGGCGGCTGAAGGGTTTGCAGAAAGCAGGCTTTATGCTGGCGATTATGATCGGCGCTATCGGCCCGTCGGCACCGATCCGCGCTTTCCGGGAACGGGCGAATGACGCGGGGATTGCTGATCTCTGCCCCGGCCTCGGGCACGGGGAAAACGACGCTGATGCTGGGCTTGCTGCGGGCGTTTCGTGACCGGGGTCTGCAGGTGCAACCGTTCAAAAGCGGGCCGGATTACATCGATCCGGCCTTTCACAAGGCTGCGGCGGGGCGTGAAAGTGTTAACCTTGATACCTGGGCCATGCCTGCTGGGATGATCGCCGGTTTGGCGGCGCAGGCCAAAGGGGCGGATCTGGTGCTGGCGGAAGGGGCCATGGGGCTGTTTGACGGCGTGGCCCTTCCCGGGGCCTGTGGCAATGGGGCCAGCGCAAGCCTTGCGGCCATGATGGGATGGCCGGTTGTGCTGGTGATCGATGCGGCAGGGCAAGCGCAGACAGCGGCGGCCGTCGCGCAGGGGTTGGCGCGGTTTCGCGCCGATGTGCGGGTTGCGGGCGTGGTCTTGAACCGCATCGCCAGCCCGCGGCATGCCGCGCTTGTGCAGGCAGGCATGGATGAAGCGGGGATCAAGGTGTTTGGCGCGCTGCCGAAACAGGCCAGCATTTCGGTGCCGGAGCGGCATCTGGGGCTGGTGCAGGCCGAAGAAAACGCCGGATTAGAGACAGTTCTGGCAGAGGTGGGTGCTCTGGTTGCGGCCCATGTCGATCTGGACGGGTTGTTGGCTGTGGCAGATGTCATGGCGGCCCCGGCACGCCTTGTCACGGGGCGCAACGGGAATGCCCCGC